>NZ_JBALMU010000112.1:0-4898 GCF_036962285.1 Bacillus sp. JJ634 | reverse complement strand
CCTTTATTTGCATCCCAATTATACCAAAAAAAGGTTGACAGTTAAATGAAAACGCTTTAAATTATATTTAACAGAATGTATTCGGTGAATTGATTCTGTTAAATATATTGTTGTATTGGTGAATGATCAAAGCAGAAGGAGATTATAATCATGGTACAAAATCGTACAGTAATTGTTACCGGTGCAGCACAGGGCATTGGATATGCAATCGCAGAATCTTTTATTAACAATGGAGATTTTGTTGCTATCTTTGATTTAAATGAAGAAGCAGCTAAAAGCGGAGCTGAAAGATTAGGAAATGCAAAGGGCTATAAAGTAAACGTAGCAGACGAAGAAAGCGTAAAAATGGCTATTGAACAAGTCATTGCTGAACGTGGAACGGTCGACGTATTAGTTAACAATGCAGGAGTTCAACATATTTCTCCAATCGAAGACTTCCCGGTAGAAAAATGGGATCTTTTAATAGATGTTATGTTGAAAGGAACATTCTTAACAACAAAATACGTGATTCCTGCAATGAAAAAACAAAATAAAGGTCGTATTATCAATATTTCTTCGGCTCACGGCAGAATGCCTGATGCTTATAAATCTGCCTATTGTGCAGCGAAATATGGACAAGTTGGTTTCACTCAGGTGACAGCATTAGAAACTGCTAAATTTGGTATTACTTGCAATGCGATTATGCCTGGACCAGTACGTACAGAATTAATCGAAAAACAATTGCCAAAACTTGCAGAACAAGATGGAACTACTGTAGAAGAAGCTCTAAATCATCACATCCTAGGCAAACAATGGATGAAACGTCTTCTTGAACCTTCAGAAATAGGCGCTACAGCTGTATTCTTAGCTTCAGATGGCGCGGCAGCCATCACTGGTGAAGGAATCGGTGTTACAGGCGGCAGCTAAAAACATAAAACAGTTTTTTTAGACGCAAAAGTCCGAATATTAAAAAAATAACTAATAAAAAGGCGGGATTATAATGGAAAAATTAATTATCACGGTAGCTACAACAGGAGATTTTGCAACGAAGGATCACACTCCTTATTTACCAACGACACCACAGGAAATTGCTGATTCTATTTATGAATCATGGCAAGCAGGTGCAGCGATTGCTCATATTCATGTTCGTGACGAAGACGGAATTCCGACTTTAGATTTAGATAAGTATCGTGAAGTAAGAAGACTACTAGAAGAGAAGAATTGTGATATTATTATCAACTTTACAACTGCTGGTGGAGAACTGAAAGATGTAACAAAAAGATTTCCAGTTGTTGAATTGCAACCTGAGATTGCTTCCTATGATGCAGGGTCTTTCAATATCGGACCAAATGTATTTATCCATACGCCTGCCATGCTAGAGCAATTAGCAGAGAAAATGCTAGAAAATAATGTGAAACCAGAACTTGAAGTGTTCGATGTTGGGATGATTCATAATGCGTTACGTGTTGCTAAAAAAGGACTAATTAAACCGCCTTACTTTTTCCAATTTGTATTAGGGGCACAAGGTGGAATTCCTGCTACACCTGAAACTCTAATGTTTATGAGAGATAGTATTCCAGAAGGCGCTATCTGGTCAGCTATTGGAGCGAGTAAAGATCAGCTAATGATTAATACCATGACTATTCTACTTGGCGGACATGTTCGTGTAGGTATGGAAGATGCTGTTTATTTCCGCAAGGGCGAACTAGCAAAAACCAACGCACAATTTGTAAAGAGAATTGTAGAATTAGCCGAAACACTAGGTCGCGAAGTCGCAACACCTGATGAGGCTAGAGAGATTCTAGGGTTAAAAGTAAAGAAGCCTGCAAATTCTTAAGGGATCACACTTGTTCTTGATTACACAGTGTGCACGTTTTGTTTAAGACGAATGATAAGGGGGATTTCCATAAGATGAATTCAATAAGTCAATCCATTGAGCGTACAACAATTAAAAAGACAATGACGCGCATACTACCATTTGTCTTGATATGTTATATCATTGCGTATTTAGACCGTGTGAATTTAGGGTTTGCTGCTTTAGAAATGAACGCAGATCTGGCACTATCCGCAGAAGTTTTTGGTTTATTATCAGGTATTTTCTTTATTGGCTATTTCTTATTTGAAATACCAAGTAATTTGATTATGCACAAAGTCGGAGCGAAAGTCTGGATTGCCCGAATTATGATCACATGGGGTCTTATCACGATTCTCACAGCATTTGTGCAATCGGCTACACATTTGTATATTGTCCGTTTTTTAATGGGAATTGCTGAGGCAGGCTTTTTCCCAGGGATTATTTTATATTTTACTTATTGGTTCCGAAGCCAAGAAAGAGGGCGTGCTTCTGCAATTCTTACGTTGGCTTTACCAGTTGGTACGATTATAGGAGCCCCCCTCTCAACTTGGATTATGGACAATATTGCATGGAATGGGATGGCGGGTTGGAGATGGATGTTTATTCTTGAAGGAATTCCGGCCATTATTTTAGGGGTTATCGTATTATTTTACTTAACGAATCGTCCGAAAGATGCTAAATGGTTAACAGATGAAGAAAAAAATTGGCTGGAAAATGAACTAGATAGAGAAAGACGTCAAAGCCTTGCGGTAAATAAAGCAACGAAATTAGACATGATTAAAGATTCAAAGGTATGGAAGTTAGCGTTTATTTACTTTGCGCATTATACATCGATGTACGGCCTTGGCTTTTGGCTTCCTAGCATCGTTAAATCATTTGCTGCTAGTTCTAGTAATATGGAAATTGGTTGGTTGACCATTATACCGGCACTAGTTGGGATTCCTTCTATGTTACTCTTCGCATGGAGTTCGGACAAAAGAAAGGAACATCGGAAACATTTAATTGGAAGTCTTCTTATTGCAGGAGTGTGTTTTATCCTGTCTGGTTTTGCAGATAGTGCAACGATGACCATTACCTTGATTGCCTTTGCGGCCATTGGACTGTATGGGTTTATAGGCACCTTTTTCTCCTTTATGACGCTATTTTTTACAGAATCGACTGCACCAGCCGGTATCGCAATGGTTAATGCATTTGCGAGTTTGGGGGGCTTTGTTGGCCCAATGATCTTTGGACAGTTAGCTATTTCAACAGGGATGTTTACGCTTGGTATATTAATTATTCTTGGTGGTGCGGTTATTTTAACGCTGAAGAAAAAAGGATTAAGTGCTGTAAGTGAAAAAGAGGCTGAAGTAAAAACTATTTCTTAAATAATAGTTATGTAGAATTAGCTAAAATACTAGATTGAGAAGCGGTAACGCGAGATGAAGTTAGAGAATTGATAGACTTTAAAATGTAAGAATATTACTAAATCTTAAATAGAGGAATTTTTACAGTAGAGATGATTACTTAAAGTATAGAGGAGATGTTGAAGAATGGTCGTAGAGTATTCATTTAGAGTAAGGTGGGGAGATACGGATGCTGCAGGAATTGTGTTTTATCCTAACTTTTACAAATGGATGGATGAAGCCACGCATGAGTTTTTAGCCGCTATCGGTTATCGAACTTCTACCTTATACGCTGAACAGCAAGTCAGTGTCCCGCTGCTTGAAGCAAATTGCCAGTTTAAGAGTCCGTTATTGTTTGAAGATAATGTGACCGTTCACAGTAAAGTCGTGGAATTGCACCAAAAAGTGTTCAAAATAAGCCATACGTTTTTCAAAAAGGAAAAAATCGTCGCGGAAGGGTATGAAGTTCGCGCTTGGACATCGTTTAAAGAAAAGCCAAAGGCTTGTCCAATTCCAAATGAAGTACGAGAAAAAATGATGCCTGAAAATGCCGAGATAGTAAAGAGTTGAAGCCATGTTAGAAGCAAGGTAAAGGTATTTTCAGATCGTATCATTTCTTTTATGATTACATTTATAAGATAAACAAAGGGAAGTGTTATAAAGAGAAGAGAATCTATTCCTAATATTAGGGAATATTGATTCTCTTCTTTTTGATTTAGATAATTTTATATGAATCCGCATCTGTTAATTATCCAAAACCATAAATTACTTCGTAAATGGGCAACGAGTTCTGAGTAATTTCTTTTATGGATAGTTGCAAAATTTGCGAGTATTTATTGTTTTAAATGGAATATTAAAGAGCAGAATAGGTGTTTTGTAAAGGGAACGAAGGGTTTAATATATTTAAAACTTTTTTAATACTGTAATAACCAATTGTTTTGGAAGAACAGAACCAATTAAGAGGTGGATAATGGCTTGGATAAAAGTAGCTAATACGGATGATGTTAAACAGGTTGGCGACATGAAGGAGATTAATGTAAGCGAACAAAGTCTAGTTCTATTTAAGATAGAGGAAGGTCATTTTGTTACTTCTAATCTTTGTACGCATAGAAAACAGTATTTAACAGATGGTTCAGTAGATGGAAGTGCAGTGAATTGTCCAAGGCATGGCGGAAAATTTGATATCAAAACAGGGGAGCCATTGGCTGGTCCATGTTATACAGCTTTAGAGACTTACCCTGTTGATATTCGAGATGACGAAGTGTGGATTAATATATAAAACTAGGTGGAGGTAATCGTAACGATGGATAAACAAATTTGGTTCAAAGATTTACATGATTTAGATCTTGAAGATTTAGTTCAATTAAAATGGAACATTCGTCAGGGATTCTTCCCTGATGCAGACTGGCACCAAAAGCCAACTTCTCAGAATCCTGAAGGTATTACTATGGACGAATGGTTGAGCACTCTTGAGGAGGAATTTGTCAGACTAGGTATTTAGTTTTAATAAGAGATTGATGAAGATGAAAAGGATAAAGATAAAAGCAGTGTAATTTCGAATTGTGAAATCCACTGCTTTTACATCCATTTACCTTCTAGTTATCTATGTTTTCCCTCAACTATTTAATCCTAAGAATTCTCTTTTTCCTCATTTTATCTAGGTTCTCCTTTTTATATTT
>NZ_JBALMU010000111.1:0-6585 GCF_036962285.1 Bacillus sp. JJ634 | reverse complement strand
CCATTAAAACACTTAATAAATAAAATCCAAGTCTTTTAAACATGGCTGCAACCGAGGTTGCACCTAGTTCCTCGTAAGAATTCGAGCCAAGAAGCCACTTATAGCTGATATCTGGATAGAAATAAAAGCCGGTAAACACAATCACAAAAACAGCGAGGGCGAGCAGCCTAAACCTTATTTTAAATAATGAATAAATATATTCTTTCTTTAGATAATATCCTAGTAGAAAAAACGGAAAAAATACAAGAGTTCTTGATAGGCTTAAATAATTGGATACCCAGTCTGCGTAGCCAGCCAGCAATCCAATTGCAAGTGAGACTGTAATTGAAACAACGGCTTTATATTTAGCAAAAAGTAAAAGCATCAAGTTCCAGCAAAACAGACTTATTAAAAACCATAATGACCATTGTGGATTAAAAGGGTTCAGTGTAATTTCCGACTGGTCATATAAAAAATAATAAAAAACAGAGTAGATTATTTGAAAAATGAGGTAAGGAAAAATCAGTTTTTTCGTAATTTTTTTTACATAGCCTTTCTGGTAAAAACCTTTTGCAAAGAACCCCGATACTAAAATAAATGCAGGCATATGGAAGGTGTATATCACTTTATATATCGTATATATGGTCTCGTTATCTTCAATAAAAGACGTTAGAAAATGGCCAAAAACAACAAAGAATATCAAGATAAATTTTGCGTTATCGAAATAATAATTACGTGTTTTCATGATTCCCCCCAGTACTGACACTTTTTTAAAATTATATTGGCAACTCCTTTGAATGAGTGTGGATTCCCTATTATTTAAACAAATTGAAGGTTTAATGTTATGTTCGGTATTTAATTGTAATAATGGTAATTTAATCATTTTGGAAAAGGGTATGGGAGGAAATCAACATTACAGCAAGCATTTGATTTAACTGATACAATTTGATACCTATTATCTTTCAGACAAAAGCCCTTTGATTCTATGAAAAAAGGGCTTTTTGATTGCAATTTATTTAAACTCTTTGTTTTAACGTACTTTATCCGAGTTATGATATTGGGACTGAAAAAAATGAAAAAAAACTGTGAATTAATAGTAAAAATATTACAAAAAAATGCGTGTAAACTTATCATAAGCGAGATTATCGCTAACGTTGGGGGAGCTTTATCTAATGTTTAAGTAAACATAGCGAGGTAAGAAACGAACTCTTTGTTAATAATGAGACGGAGAACAGGGAGGAAGTCAATGAATACTTTTTTTAGAAAAAAGTCCATTGAACAATTACAGCAGAACAGCACTAAAAATATAGGGCTTCAACGTGTCTTAGGATTATGGCAGCTTACTGCGATTGGGTTAGGGGGCATTATTGGTGTAGGCATTTTTGTTTTAACGGGTGTGGCAGCTGCTGAACACGCAGGACCCGCCATTATTCTTTCCTTTCTCATTGCAGGGCTCGCTAGTGCTGCAGCAGCCCTATGTTATGCGGAATTTGCAGGAATGATCCCGGTAGCAGGTAGTGCTTACACCTACAGTTATGCGGTATTAGGAGAAGGAGCGGCATGGCTGATTGGATGGGACTTATTGCTAGAATACGCGCTTGTAGTTGCAACGGTAGCCATTGGATGGTCAGGTTATATGCAAGAAATTCTTCGACAGATTGGCATTCATATTCCAGTGTGGGCCCAAGGTGCTCCAGGAACGGGATCTGGTCATAAAGTAGACTTGATTGCAATGCTAGTCAGTTTAGCTATTGCTGGATTACTTACATTGGGTATACAAGGAGCATCTAAATTTAACAATTTGATGGTTATTATTAAGTTAGGTATCATTCTAATAGTCATTATCGTTGGCAGTTTTTATATTGATTCAGCTAACTGGTACCCTTTTATGCCTTTTGGTTTTCAAGGAGTAATGGGTGGAGCAGCGTTGGTGTTTTTTGCGGTATTTGGCTATGATACCTTAACTACAGCAGCAGAAGAAGCTAAAAATCCTCAACGAGATTTACCTAGAGCAGTTGTCATATCGTTAATGATTGCTTTATGTCTATATATTGGCATGTCCTTGATTATTACAGGGATAGCCCCTTTCCATACACTTAATAATGCGGCACCGGTGGCACAAGCTTTTAATCACGTTGGCATAAAATGGATTACACTGATCATCTCAGCAGCTGCTATTGCAGGCATTCTATCTGTGTTATTTTCCTTTATGCTTGCCGGTTCACGCATATGGTTCGCCATGAGCCGGGATGGTCTGCTACCTAAATGGTTTTCGAAATTACATGCTACGTATAAAACGCCTCACCGTCCGACTTTAATTATTGGATTGATTACTGCACTTGTCTCAGGATTTACTCCTATTAATGAAGTAGCTGAACTCGTTAATATTGGTACTTTGGCAGCCTTTATAGTCATTTGTTCATCGATTATAGTGCTTCGAAGGACACGACCTGGTCTTGAAAGAAAATTTAGAACTCCATTTGTTCCAGTGATACCTTTAATCGGGATTGGTTTTTCCATCTATCTCATTATCAGTTTACCTGAAATCACTTGGATTCGTTTTGGAGTTTGGATGATTTTAGGTTTTGTGATTTATTTATTGTACGGTAAAAGAAAAAGCAAACTAGCCAAAAATTAAAGATTTTCCACTCACTGTAACATAATGGATTTGATTATCTCTCATTCAAGCATACACCAGTAAAAAACCACTTTCTTCTGTCAAGTAGACATCCTTAAAAAGACTTACACAACCATTATGACTCTACATTCGATTTTGGTTCAAAAACTTTCAAGACAATGGAAATGAATCTCTAAACCTTGGGCATACTGATACTATTATTCTATAAAAGGTATATGATTGGTATGGAAAACAAAATTTATTTAAATGGAAACTAGTAAAATAAGAGACAAAAAGGCTGCAAAGCGCTTCTGCAAGAAAGCTTTGCGGTCTTTTCATGCCTCTAAGCCTCGAGCCATTACAGTCGATAAGAGTTAGGCTTATCCTATAGCTATTGAAGAGTTAAAGAAGCATACCTGATGATATGTTAACTTAGACAACAGAAGTATTTGAATAACATAGTGGAGAGCAAGACCGCATCGTTTTATAAAGAAGCGAGTCCTCTCTATGCTAGGATTAAAAATGTCTCGAACAGCCAAACAGACTATCTGTGAAGCCAATGCTATGCTGAAAAAAGGATAACACTAACAAGGAAGTGCAATCTGTCCAAAGCGATATTGAATTCATACATAAATTATTCAGAACAGCATCATTATTCATAGATGAAAGGGGTATTGAGGTTCTCTGTTTCTAACAAGTCATATTTGCAACCAAATCAGTTTTTTTATAAAATCTTTATATTTAGTTCCGATACTTTTACAATAATACGTTTATTTAGGTTAGAATGATTAATGTTGGTTCTTAAAAGGACAATAATAATGATGACTATACATATGGCAATATTATTTGGAGGTTTATAAATGGATAACAACGATATATTAATTAGGCTAAGATATGCTCTAGATATAAAAAATAAAGATATGGTAGAGATATTTAAACTTGGCGGTATAGAAGTTACAAAAGACGAAGTACTAAAGATTCTTACAAAATCAAAAGATGAATATGATGATGAAGTTGATGGAGAGGAAGTTGAAGATCAGATCAAATGCACTAATAAGATGTTAGAGTCCTTTTTAAATGGCCTTATTACTTTTAAAAGAGGTAAACAAGATTCAAAACCAGGACAACCTAAAAGCCCTGAACCTACTGAAAAGAACAAGGACCATATGAATAATATGCTGCTTAAAAAATTGAAAGTAGCCCTGCAATTAACAACGGAAGATATACTGGATATCCTTGATGATGGCGGTATCATTGTATCAAAAGGAGAATTAGGAGCGATTTTACGAAAAGCAGGACATCGAAATTATAAAGAATGCGGTGATAATTTCACCCGTAAATTCTTAAAAGGTTTAGCTTTCACATATAGAGCATAATTTATCGTGCTTGTCGTCTAAGCTATTTAAGTTATTTCTTGCAAAGAATAATAAATGTATGACGATTAATAACGGTTTTAGAATCAATCTTTTTCGTTTCGTTGTACTTTGAGATTTGATATTCCCATTGGAAATAAATTTAAAGTATTTATGTGCTTCCTCGTATATGAAAAGAAAAGCGATATCGAAAGAGGGTAACTTCAAAAGGTCGGTTTGTAACGATTTTTTGAAGTTACCCTCTTAGTTTCATTTTTCGTCATGTTGGGAATCGTACTACATGTCTATCAAGCAACAGTGTTTTTACATAACTACGTGATTATCCGATTAGGCAACCCCTCATTTAGAAGATGGTAAGTAGGATGTTTGTGAGAAAGAACCCCTTGGCTTTAGCCATGGGAGTGGTCAGAACTAGTAAATGAAGAAATTCATCAAAATACAGGACATACAGGTGGACGTGAGCTTTGGGGTGGCGGAAGTCTTTATTGGTTATTAACTAGCGACACATTTGAAGAAGTGGTTGTTGGAGCTACAAACATGGGGGATGACAGCGATACGACTGCTGCTATTGCAGGGGGGCTTAAAGGTATAGAGGTTGGGTTTAATGAAATTCCTGAGAAATATATTAATAAATTAGTGGATAGAGAATTGCTAACACAGATTTCAAATGCTCTTTATGACATCCGCGATAATAAATAAAGCGGTTTTAGATAAGGAAAGCACTATTTTAAAAGAATTAGTTTAGGATTGTGGGACTTGCATAGTATGTGTAAGTCCCACAATCCTTATCTAAGACATATTTGTTATTTTGTATTATTCTTCTTAGCGGCATTCTCAAGTTGGGATTTTGGTTGTCTTTCCCGCTCTGTGCCTGTTGAATATCCTTGAGGGTTTACTCCACTAAATGCTTTTGCACCACGATTTTTTTTACTCATATGACACCTCCTTACACTAGTATTTCCAAAATGCTAAAACTCATTTTGGTTATTTTTGTTAAGTATATCGAGACCTTTATTGACTATTCTTATAACATAATGTACTTGAGAAGTTGGATTGGAAAATATCCAGAGCTTCTTAAACGGTGTGATCCAATACTAAAATGAAGGATGGTGATATACAATGCATAAAGGTGATGAGGTCTATATTACTAGGACGGGGAAATTTTATCACTACTTCGACGATGACTGTCCCACTACCTCGCGAATTCTAAAGGGGAAAACCCCAGCAAGAAAAATTAAAGAAGAAGAGGCGATAAAGAGGGGGTACACTTTATGCAGACATTGTGCAAAAGAATATGCTGAAGACTTGGCTGAACGTCGGGGCTGCGGTACAGCAGCTATTTTCTTTTTAGTAGCAGGTATCGGTGCAAGTTTGATTTTTAAAATCTTCATTTAAATGAATGACATTTCCTATTCTCATTTTCAGACTATGATCAATATACGTTGAATAGATTCTAATAGGAGGTGTGCAAATTGACTAAATTATTGGTTCATATAACAAGACTTTTTTTAGCGGTCATTTTCTTAACTGCAGGTTTAAATGGTTATTTTGTAATCTTTGGACTCGAACCCTTTATAGCAACTAGTTCTGAAGCAATGGCATTATTTGAATTTGAATATCTATTGATTGTTGAAAAATCTTTAGAAATTATATGTGGAGTGCTCCTTTTGATAAATGTCTTCGTTCCATTAGCCCTTGCAATACTATCTCCGATTGTAGCCAACATTTTCTTGCTTCACTTGTTTTTAGATCATTCGTTACTTCTTTTAGCAGTAATCCTTGTCATCGCTCATAGTTATCTGCTTTTTTGCTACAGAAAGAATTTTAAGAGTATATTAGAGAAAAAACCTCTTCCGTAATGATTAAAAAATATTGTAAAAACATGTCGTAAGTTTGAATTTTCAAAAAAATAAGTGAAGAGTAATTCACATGCTACAATATTCGTAAGGTCATACATTATTTTGAAAAAATACAAGTGGAATGGGTGATTACTATGTTAGTAGAAGATTTAATACATCAGTTTAAATTGGTAAAGGATAAAAACCCATTAGATGTCAATGAATTGCTAGATTATATTCAAAAAATTTATATCGATGGGGAATTATGTATTGTTGAATACAAAAAGCTTTTTTTTGAGTTGGACAAACGCGGGGCACAAAAGCCGGAAGCATTTTTTGTACAAGCAAGACCCTTTAATTTTGAAACAAGTAAATTAAGTATTCGATAATTGAATTTTGAGCTAATTTTAATTTTGTAATTAATAAATCTTGTGTGGGTTGAAGAGGTATAATGAAATCAAAAAGCCACATACTAAGGCATATTTCGAGAAGTAATAAAGCCTACCATGCCGCTCATTTCAAATCAAAATAGTGTTTTCACCAAAAATAGAGTGACTTACGTTTTTAGAAGTGAACTAAGTTAATATTATATAAGTAAAAATATTATTTCAGATGATTTAGAACAAATATTTATTCTGATAAGAGCTTTAGAAAAATTATTTTTATTAAGAAACTGAAAATATATAAATTGATTAAGAAAAGAAATGGAATAAAACAACAAAACAAGAGGGTGGATATAAATTCACTTTCTTGTTTTGTTGTTTTTTCTTTTTTTAAG
>NZ_JBALMU010000110.1:0-48810 GCF_036962285.1 Bacillus sp. JJ634 | reverse complement strand
GCTCATGTTGCACTTTTTATAGTGTGTGTTCACTTTAAAAATTAACGTTGGCGCTTTGTTTTGTTCAGTTTTCAAAGAGCAATCATATCGTTTTTAGCGACTTTATCATCTTACCAAAACCAATCGTCGGTGTCAATATCTTTTTAATTTTTTTCTTAAAAAGCACTTTGCTGTAACAGCGACTTTTATAATATACCAGCCTGAAAATAATTCGTCAATGGTTTCTTTTTAAAAAATTATATTTCTTTATTACCTTTCTTTTTATTCATTGGCGTACTTCTCGTATATATCAGACATTCATGTTCTGAAGCAAATCGCTTAAATAAATTAAATAGGATTTTATATCGCTCATTCATTGCCCGCTTCACTAAATAATCGAGTCTGTCATCTTGTAAATCAAATAAAATTTCATCAAGCTCTCTTTTAATGACATATTCTAATTCTTTTTGTTCCATCTCATTTATCATTAATCCAATCATACCCTCACCTCACCTTTATCAAAGCATCTTATCCTATTTGTCAGGATTTTATAATCCAGCTGCAAGATAATTTGTGCATATCTCTTGAAACAACGAATAAGCTTGGAAGTAAGAGCTTGGGACGAGGTGATATCGATTGAAATTTTTTGTTGTATTAAATGCAAAGAACCTCAAACAATATTCTTTTATTCTAGTTATGGCCTTATGTTCAGCTTTATTTCTCTTTTTACAAAACAGCTTGCATACTCCTGTATTTTCTACTGAAGATGGACCAAAAGCGGTATATAAAGGGGAAAAAAATATTGCAATTACCTTTAATATCGGTTGGGGGGATGAAAAGGCGGGACCCATTCTTGAAACCCTAAAAGAAGAAAATATTCAATCTGCTACCTTTTTTCTCTCGGGGTCATGGGCAGAACGTCATCCAGATTTAGTAACCCAAATTGTAAAAGAAGGATATGAAATCGGATTGCTTGGTTACAATTATAAAGATTACTCCGATTTAGAGGACGAAGAAATTATACGTGACATTTCTAAAGCACAAGAAGTATTTACAAAAATGAATGTCAAAAATATCGAACTGCTTCGTGCACCTACTGGTCATTTTGATAAACGCCTATTAAAAATTAGCGAGCGATTCGGATTAACGGTTGTCCATTGGAGCGTAGACTCAAAAGACTGGACAAATCCTGGAGTTGACCAAATCGTGAAAAACGTCACGAAGAAAGCACATAAAGGAGATATTATTCTTCTTCATGCTTCTGATGCTGCAAAACAGACGAACAAAGCCCTTCCTATCATTTTGGATGAGCTGCGCCAGCGCAATTTAACCCTTGTCACGGTATCTGAAATGATTTCTAACTCTTCCGCTCAAAGTGAGGAAATTCAATGACGTGAGACTCATGAAGTGAACGTTTTCCTCCCGTTAATACACATCAAACAAAGGGTCAAAGTCTGTTGCTAACTTTGACCCTTTACTACATTTTTCATTTTTTTATCTACTTTTACCACGGTTCGCTTACTAGCCAACTCCTGCTGTGAACGATTAATTAGTCTATTTAAAATCAATAATTGATACGCATTGCAAAATAATAAAGGAAATAGCATGAAATAGAGCCAAGCCTCATCATTCCCCTTCAAAACAGGCGTCCATTCAATAATCGTTGCGACCACCATAAAGAATAAAGCTGGAATAAAGGCTTGTTTATTCGTTTGTTTCATTTTGAAATAAGCAACGATTAAGCCCGCTCCTAATAAAAATAGGGCTAATAATATGTATGGAGCTACTCCTTCACCTGATTCAAAATTCGTATAGCGTAAATAAATAAAATCTCCTAATACAAAGAGAAGTAATAAAATCTGCACCGCATTCCATAAGGAAACACTTTTAAAAATCCCCAGACCAAATCGATGAATCGTCAAATAAGCAAAGAAACCCGCTTGACTAATGACACTAAAAATTAAACCGACCCCAAACAACCAGATAAAGGTCGAAAAAATGGAGACTATTTGAAAAGAAGTAAAATAGCTTTGAAATTCATTCCATCGAACAATAAATCCAGCAAGTGCACCTGTAAAACCGCCAACAAGCAACGTTGTCATAAATAAGCGAACTACATTACGACTGTTCATAACAAACCTCCAATTTTTACTATTTTTTCTATTTAATTGTATCAATTCATTTTCTGAAAATCTAATATAATGGCGACTGTGCATAAAATTGATTGATTTAATCATATTAAAAGTAAGAAAACTGAAAGGGGCACTGCCGATGAAAAATGGAGTCGCTTTTTTGTTGATTTCGCTTTTCATCATTTGTACAGGCTGTAATCAAGAAGGTACGAATGAAAAAGTCGACTATGAAGAAACGAAGAAAATGGTTGTCGATATTTTAAAAACGGATGACGGAAAAAAGGCGTTACAGGAAGTACTCAAAGACGAAAGCATGAAAAATGAACTCATTATGAATGATGACACCGTAAAAACAACGATTGAAAGTACTCTCACTTCTGATAAAGGAAAAGAATTTTGGAAAAAAGCATTTGAAGATAATGAATTTACAAAGGCTTATGCTAAAGCTTTACGGTCTGAACATAAGAAAGTCTTAAAAGAACTTGCCAAGGATCCAGCCTATCGCACATTGATAGCCGATACGATGAAGGAACCTGATATTCAAAAAGAAATCACCAATATCCTCAAGGGAAATGAGATGCGGAAAATTTATAAACAACTCATTGTTGAAACAGGGGAAAGCCCGCTCGTGAAAGCAAAAGTTGAAGAAGCCATTAAGAAAGCTGCTACAGAAGCCGTCGAAAAACAGAAAAAAGAAGAAGGCGGCGAAGAAGGTGGCGGCGGTGGCGAAGAAGGCGGCGGCGAAGGATCATAATAAAAAAAGGGCTTGTCCTATAAGTCATTTAGTGACTATTAGGACAGCCCTTCTTTATTGTACTTAGAAAAGTCTAACTGCGCTGTAAAAACTCATCTGTTCCTTATTTCAATTTATTAATAACTTTCGTTGCGATATCTTCAAAAATCTTTCCGATTCGATGATCCGCTGCATAAATCGATGGAGCAAAATCTTCTTCATTCCAATCAGGCTGCTGTAGAGGTAACTGGCCCAGCACTTCTGTACGAAGCTCTTCTGCTAGTTTCTCTCCGCCGCCTTTTCCGAAAACATATTCTCTCTCTCCTGTCACTTTACTTTCAAAGAACGACATGTTTTCAATAACACCAATTACTTCATGTTCCGTTTTAATCGCCATGGCCCCTGCACGCGCTGCAACGAATGCAGCTGTTGGGTGTGGAGTTGTGACAATAATTTCTTTACAAGCTGGAAGCATCGTATGAACATCTAGAGCAACGTCCCCTGTGCCTGGCGGTAAATCTAATACTAAATAGTCTAAATTATCCCACTCTACTTCTTGGAAGAAGCTATTTAGCATTTTTCCAAGCATCGGTCCTCTCCAAATAATCGGAGCATTATCTTCTACAAAGAAGCCCATAGAGATAACTTGTACACCAAAGCGTTCCACAGGAATAATTTTTTCCCCGCGTACAACTGGTCGTTTTGTAATACCCATCATATCCGGTACACTAAACCCATAAATATCTGCATCGACTAACCCTACTTTTTTCCCTAAACGCGCTAACGCTGTCGCAAAGTTCACCGAAATAGTTGATTTACCAACGCCGCCTTTTCCACTCGCAATGGCAATAAATTTCGTCTTACTATTTGGAGATAATAAGCCAAGATCTTCTTCCGGCATACTTTCACGGTGTTTCGCTAGCTCTTCTTCAGAAAGTTCAGTGAATCGAATACCTACAGATGCTGCTCCAGCCTCTTTCAATAGCTCAACCACTTGCATTTGTAATTGCATTTGCTCAGATGTACCTGTTTTCGCAATAGCCAACTTCACACTTACATGATTTTTTTCAGGCTTTATTTTAATTTCTAATACACCATTTGTTTCTACTAAGCTTTTATGAAGAAAAGGGTCGTTTAACCCCTTTAATATATCCAGTACTTTCTCTTCTGTTAACAAGTTCGAGCACCCCTTCGTAAGTTGTTTTCTTTTACCAATAGTAGTATAACATACTACAGAATAAATACTTAATTGCCAAAACTCAAAACAAGAAAAAGAGCCTTTTTGCACCTTAAGGCTCTTCTTTTTCCGTTATCTTTTCCTCAGTTAAATAACGTAGTACTCCTTTATAAATCGAAGCTGCAATTTGCTCCTGATACTCCTCTTTCACTAAGCGTTCCCTCTCTTCAGCATTTGACAAAAAGCCAATCTCAACAAGTGCTCCTGGCTTCTTAGCGTAGTCCATTAAATATACTCGATTAATCGTTTTGGCATAACGGGATGTGTTCTCCAAGTTTCGAATAATTTCTGCCTGAATGAATTTTGCCAACTGTTCATTTTCTTCATAACGCTTAGTGTAAAAAGTTTGTGCCCCTTTCGAGCTTTTTGAGGGGAAAGCATTTAAATGAATACTGAGAAATAAGTCCGCTTCCGATTCATTAATTAACTCGACTCGCTTGCGTAAATCCTCACTTTTACGAAGATAAATCCCTTTCGTGTCTTTCGCTGCTAAATCCGAGTCATCTTCCCTTGTCAAAATGACTAATGCACCTTGTTCTTGCAAATAATCTCGTAGTTTTAACGTTACGTTTAGGGCAATATCCTTTTCCATTACATTGCCTATATTCGCTCCCCCGTCCATACCGCCATGACCTGCATCTAGCACGATAACTTTTCCAGATAAGGGTAAATTCCAAGCATTCCATGAATCATCTTCCACAAACTTCACTGTTACAATTAGAAAAAGAATGACTATACCTAACGCAAATCCTCCATACTTTAGCTTCCTTGTCATTTGCTCTCCTTCCATTTGCCCCTATACATTAAAAATATGGGACGAACTACGGAATTAGAACAAATTCTAGCTTCAGTGCAGTTTCATTTTATGACGCTTTTCCCCTGTTTTAAATCCATCCTTCCACCAGGCCTCTACATATCCTTCACAGCGATAATAGAGCCCTTCTTCAAAATTCTCATTTGAGCCAATCTTGCCCCAATAGCGAATAAAATGAAACAACGTATCAACCAAATACTTCTCCTCTTGAAAGCATCGTGCCCTTACCTCTTCTTCAGACTCTCCATAATAACCAAATTTGCTATAATGCGCTCCCAGTAAAAAGGCTTCTATGGCGATATCTAAGCACCCTTCCTCCACCACATCTATGTAGCCTTTATCAAAGTACTGTACAAAACGCGTTTTGACCTGTTCAAGCGATAGCTCTCGAAGGATTCTCCGCTCATACTTAATCTGCTTCTCCCTCTGCCGCTCCTGTAAATCCATAATTACATTCACAATTGTCACCCCCATTTCCCGAGATTCGGGATAAGAATAGTTTTTACTTCCGCTTCAGACACATGCTTATCAATAGTTGGCAAAGTAGCTAAAATCGTCCCACCCCTCTCTCGTTAAGGATTCAACATGTCATCCATCGCTCGAATAGCTATTTCAATAGGCAAAATAAAAAGGAAAGAAGCTAAACCTCTCCCTTTTTTTATCCTCTATCCATTCCAGTTCTCTCAATCCCTGTACAATCACTTTAAATAACTTACATAAACGGCTCTCTGTAAAAACACGACCTCTTTTTCTAGAGCGCTGGTTGTTCTTAGCAATGATTTCATTTCTCTTTTCAATGTATTGATTTCATTTTGCATATCTTTTATCAGTTTGTCTTGCTCAATTTGCTGTTGTTTGACTCGTTCTTCTTCAAATATAGCATGTTCTATTTCAATCGCTACCCCAGCGGCAGATATAAGATCCCCAATAGTGACAAGTATCGCACCTATTAAAGCAAAGGCAAAGGCAAGATCTAATTCTGATTCGGAATTGCCAGTAGTTCCTGAATTGCCGTTAGTTTTTGTATTATTAGTTCTTGAATTACTATTAGCTGCGGACCTTCTTTGGACTCCTTGATTTAATATTTCTCCATCTTCACCTAGCTCTTCTTCTACTTCTTCTACTCCTTCTAGTCCTAACATAATGCCAGTAACCGTAATAATATTCCCCAATGAAACAATCATTGCACCAAACAGGTCGAGCTTATCACCGAACTGAGGAGGAAGGGCATCAAAGAATTCTTCTTGTTTCCACTCGCTCAACGTTTAACCACCTTCTTTAGCGAAAAGAAATGGTAACACACCTCTTAATTACAATCGCAATACAAACTATTTGTTCTAAATCGATAACCTAAATCACCTTTCCCCACTATAAGGTATGAATGCCCATAAGAAACGTTCATACATTTTAACATAATTAAATTCTATGAGATAAAATAAGGTGGTACTCAACCTATAAGGCTGGTACCACCTATTTTTATCAGTGAGGTGAATAAGACTCCACAAAACGTGAAAGACCACCCGCTTTTTTTTAAATCTCAAGTCTTTCTTCAGGCTTTGTTTTCCCCCATTCCTTGTGAGCTTCTTTTGCTGTTTCAAACGCTTTATGAAGTTGATCTAAACTTGCTAAACTAAACGTTGTAATAAGCGATCAATCATATGGACCCCTATCTTCAATCGTTCTACCGGTCTTCCTTTCTGTCCATTCTCCATCTATAAAACTTTTATTAAATTGTTCAAACTTTTCCAAATGCCCACTTCCTTTGTGAATCAATTAATTTGTCATACAAGCGTAGGTTTTTCATTCCCGTTATTGAACATACATTTAAAATATCTTTTATACGTTTCTTATCAAGAACTCCTCATCCCCTGATTTCTATATAACTAGTAACAAAATGGAACATCAACGTATTACACCAACACAAAAAGGACTACCAATTTGGCAGTCCTTCAATCATCGATTACATTCCCTCAAACCTTATATACCCTACCTTACTAGTTAAGGTAATAAATATATGTCACAGTTTGGAGGCTCTTCTAGTTTTGAAGTTTTCAAACGACCTTCCTCTACAAATTCCTGCAATGCATGTTCAACTTCAACCGTAGAAATACCAAATAAATCGGCCACTTTTACAGGGGAAATAGACATATATTTTGGTTGATGCGTCGATGAAACGATCATAGATCGAACATGCTGATATAAATTTTCCTTTTCCAAAATAAGGCCCCCTTTCTATTCCGGCTTGACAAAAAAGTTCCAGAGTCTTTAATAAATTTCCCATCATGGTAAATATTAATACATGTACCAAATTGGAGGTATAGACGTGGGATTTCTAAAACCGAACTATATAGCAAAAATAGCTATGGAAGCCGGAACGAAAAAAGCAAATCTCCCTTTAAAAAATATGCTTATATTAGGATTTCTAGGGGGAGCGTTTATTTCACTAGGATATCTTTTAGATATTCGTGTAACAGCTAATCTTCCGGAAAGCTGGGGAACATTTGGTTCTTTTTTAGGTGCGGCAGTGTTCCCTCTAGGACTCATTCTAATCCTGTTAGCAGGAGGAGAGCTATTAACAGGCAATATGATGGCAGTCTCCATGGCATGTATTGCAAGAAAAGTATCAGTAGGTAAGCTCATTTATAACTGGTTTTGGATTACCATTAGCAATTTTGTAGGAGCTGTTTTTATCGCTTACGTTTTTGGCCACTTAGCAGGTCTTATAAGTGAAGGACCTTTTCTCATTAAAACCGTTGCATTTGCCGAAGGGAAATTAAGCGAAGGATTTTGGCAATCCTTTTATTCAGCAATCGGTTGTAATTGGTTAGTAGGTCTCGCTGTCTGGTTATCCTATGGTTCGGAAGAAATGAGCGGAAAAATTCTAGCAATTTGGTTTCCGATTATGGCATTTGTCGCTATTGGATTTCAGCACGTAGTAGCCAATATGTTTATTATTCCAGCTGCTATATTTGCGGGTCACTTTAGCTGGATGGACTTTCTAATAAACTTTATTCCGGTCTTTTTAGGAAATGCTGTGGGAGGAAGTATCTTTGTATCCCTTGCCTACTGGATAGCTTATAACGATGATCTAAAAGATGAAACGCTAAGTAAAACCTAAACAGTAGATACATAGCTGAAAAAGGAGGCAACAACTTGGAAGAGTCAACTTTCTCAATAGAAATTAACGGAAAAACACTCCAAGTAAAACCAGGTCAGTCTATTTTAGATGTAGCTAAAGAACAAGATGTGTTTATACCAAGCATTTGTTATCACCCAAGCTTGGGGACCATTCAAACATGTGATACATGTTATGTAAATGTTGATGGAGAACTCGTTCGTTCTTGTACAACAAAAGCAGTAGATGGAATGGTAGTGGATAGCCTTTCACCATTAGTACAGGAGGCACAACATGAAGCGATAGACCGTATCTTAAAAAATCATGAACTATACTGCACAGTTTGTGATAACAATAACGGAAATTGTACGATCCATAATACAGTGGAACTTATGGAAGTGGAACATCAAAAATATCCGTTTAAAGCAAAGCCCTATCCTCCAGATAATTCTCATCCATTTTATCGCTATGAGCCAGATCAATGTATTTTGTGCGGCCGATGTGTTGAAGCTTGTCAAGATTTACAAGTAAATGAAACGCTAACGATTGATTGGAGCAGAGAAGCCCCTCGTGTCATTTGGGATAACGATGTCCCGATTGACCAATCCTCCTGCGTATCATGCGGGCATTGTGTCAGCGTATGTCCTTGTAATGCCCTCATGGAAAAGTCAATGTTAGGCAACGCAGGCTATTTAACCAATATTCCGCCTAAAATTTTAGCGCCGATGATTGATTTAACAAAAGAAGTAGAGCCAGGCTATAGAGAGATTTTTGCTGTATCAGAAGTAGAATCTGCTATGAGAAAAGCAAGAATCAAACGCACCAAAACCGTTTGTACCTATTGCGGTGTCGGCTGCAGCTTCGAGGTTTGGACAAAGGACCGTGAAATTTTAAAAATTCAAACCCATGCTGAAGCCCCAGTTAATGGTGTTTCCACCTGCGTAAAAGGAAAATGGGGCTGGGATTTCGTCAATAGCGAAGAACGCCTCACAAAACCTCTTATTAGAAAAGGAGATGAGTTTGTTGAATCAACATGGGAAGAAGCGCTTAATCTAGTAGCTGAGAAGCTAGGAACTATTAAAGAAACATACGGTTCTGATTCAATTGGATATATTGCGTCTTCCAAATGCTCTAACGAGGAAAATTACTTATTCCAAAAATTTGCCCGGGCAGTAATGGGAACAAATAACGTGGATAATTGTTCAAGATATTGTCAATCTCCAGCCACGACTGGACTAATGAGAACAGTTGGTTTAGGCGGAGACTCAGGAACAATTGAAGATCTTATGGCCTCTGAGCTCATTATTGTAGTTGGGGCCAACCCAGCAGAATCTCACCCTGTGTTAGCTACTCGTATCAAACGTGCTCATAAATTGCATGGACAGAAATTAATTGTCGCAGACTTAAGGGAGCATGAATTAGCGCAGAGAGCTGATTTCCTTGTTCATCCAAAACCAAGCACGGATTTAATTTGGCTTTCTGCAGTGACGAAGTACATTCTTGATCAAGGCTGGGAAGATAAAGAATTTTTGAAAAATCGGGTGAACGGTTTTGATTCATACGTTGCAAGTCTTGAAAAATATACGTTACCTTACGCCGCAGAGAAAACAGGATTAACAGAGGATGAATTAATTAAACTAGCTACGATGATTCATGAAGCGAAATCCGCTTGCATTCTATGGGCAATGGGTGTCACACAGCATAAAGGTGCTACAGATACAAGCACAGCGATCTCTAATTTACTCCTGATTACAGGAAACTATGGCCGTACTGGTACGGGTGCCTATCCATTAAGAGGACATAACAATGTACAAGGAGCATGTGATTTTGGAACGATGCCAGCTTGGATGCCTGGTTATGAACCTGTTCAAGATAAAGAAGTACGAGAGCGTTATGAAAAGGCTTGGGGTGTGAAGCTTCCTGAAGAACCAGGTATGGATAATCACCATATGGTAGAGGGAATGGATAAAGGAAAACTCAAAGCCCTTTACTTATTTGGTGAAGATATGTCTCTTGTTGATGCAAATTCCAATCATGTTAATGCAGCATTTGAACGATTAGAGTTTTTTGTTGTACAAGATGTTTTCTTTAGCAAAACAGCCCAGTTTGCTGATGTAGTATTACCTGCAGCACCAAGTCTTGAAAAAGACGGAACGTTTACTAACACCGAGCGAAGAATTCAGCGCTTTCATAAAGTCTTTGAGCCGCTAGGTGATTCAAAGTCCGACTGGGAAATCTTCCAGGAAGTAGCCAACCGTCTTGGAGCCAACTGGAATTATAAACACCCTAGCGAAATAATGGCTGAGGCAGCAAGTCTTGCCCCATTGTTTGCTGGTGTCAGCTATGAACGTTTGGAAGAATGGAATAGTCAAGTTTGGCCAGTATTAAAAGATGGAACAAGCACTCCACTTTTATATAAAAGCCGCTTCGCACTACCTGATGGCAAAGCAAGATTAGTACCTGTTGAGTGGACGCCGCCATTTGTAGCAGGAGAAGAATTTGATCTACATTTAAACAACGGCCGTTTATTAGAACATTTCCATGAAGGAAACATGACCTATCGATCTGAAGGCTTAACACATAAGGTTCCACATCCTTGGTTAGAGGTTTCATTAGAACTCGCAAAAGAACGGAACTTAGAAGATGGCGCTTTAGTTGAACTCACTTCTCCATATGGACAAGTTCAAGTAAGAGTGATCGTCACAGATCGAGTAAAAGGAAACGAACTTTACTTGACTATGAATACGAGGGAAGATACAGAAGCAGTAAACAGACTGACAAGCAGTTATCACGATACAATCACCCATACTCCTGCCTATAAAGAAGCAGGTGTAAAAATGGAAGTGATTGAACCAAAAGGCGAATCTCCATTGCCGAGACATAATCATCGCTTTGGAAATAGAGTACCACAGCTAAGCGTCAGAGTAGAAGATAAATGGAGACGTTCAGATTTCACTTCAATCCCAGAACTCATTCAATTAAGGGGGGACGAATATGGCGAAAGCAATCACGCAAATTAAAAAAGAGGTACCCAATCAAGAATTCGAGCAATCACAGGCGGTTTCTGAAATCATTCAGGAACTGGCCGCTAATAAAGAAGCCATTTTACAAACCATTAGCATCATAAAAGGTCTGCATGAGACGAAGGTTTTGGAAGCTGTCACTTCTATGATTGAGCAGAGAACAGAAATCGGGGCCATTGCTATTCAACAAATTAACCAGCCTTCTATGCACAATGTTATCAAAAACGGAATGAGCGCTTTTTCCTTTTTAGGGTCATTGCAGCCAGAACAGCTGAACACTCTTCTAGATGGATTGGGCCACGGGGTCAAGAATCTTTCTAACACTGAACAAGACGCTGAAAAACAAAGTCTTTGGAAATTAAGAAAGAGACTTGGAAGTCCAGAGCTACGTATAGCTATGACAACGATGTTTGATTTTATGGATGGAATGGGAGAAGCGCTTTTACGGAACAAGCAAGGCAATTCATAAAGGAAGGATGATTATCTTGGAAACCAGTATTGTAACAGTTCAAAACATGGTTAACCAGCAAGATGCCGATAAGGTTCTTCAAGCTATCGAGGATGTATGGGGAATAAGTAAGGCTGAAATCAAACTTTCTAAGAAACAAGCCATCTTCACATATGACGAGAGGATGGCCTCACAACAAGATTTTGAACAAGCCATTAAGGATTTAGGGTTTGACATCACTCATTAACGTTTTCTTAATAAGGAGGAGCAGCTATGAAAATGTGTGAAGTATGCGGTTCAAAAGAAGAAATCGAGAATAAGGAAGAGATAGCAATGGAGTCCGTTAGCCTTCATGTCTGTGAAAGTTGTCGAGAAGACCGGAAATGGCATACATTCGACAACTTTTCATAATATCGCTTCTTACATTCAATCTCCTAACTGAGAATGAAGAGATATTGAAACCGAATAAAACAGTTTACTAAAAGCCTGATTTATCAGGCTTTCTTTCTGTTTAATAAAAATTTGATAATATACTCTTATATATGTTGGGTGGATTGGATATATGTGTCGGGGTGTATCAAACTGTATCTTACACCAGCTTGAGCTGTAAGGTGCAACACCGCATCAGGATCAAATTGTGCAAAATGACTTTCGAGTAATTCAAGGTTCTCCATTGAGCCTTTGATAAATGTAAAATGCGGATATTTGGTCAGGATTTTTAAACGGTCTTCCTTTAAGCTTTGATTGTAGTAGTTATTTAGGTTATCAATCCCCAGAACTCTAAACCCAGCGTTTAACGAATGCTTTGCCAGGTGAAAACCTATGAAGCCTGTACATCCGATGATAAATACTTTTCTTGAGGTACTTTGCATATCCTTTTCATTTTAAAATTCATAAGATTATACATTCTTGACCCACATGTCGGGTGTGTCATGTAGAATTTATATAATTATATATTTCTTTTTTGGTATGGGTATTTATATCCTTTGGCAGCTGATCAATTGGAAAAAATTGAACATCACTTCCTTCTATACCATCTGGTTTTAAGGTTCCTTCGATAATATCCTTTGTTGTATAAAAGGCGTTAACAGAATAGAATTGATCTCCATTTGGCAGGTGAATAAAATAGTCCACTCCTGACTGAATCTTTAGAAGCTGTAATCGACCAATAGTTAAACCTGTCTCTTCCCGTACCTCACGCCGTGCAGTTTCCTCTAATGATTCTCCTAGCTCCATTAGTCCCCCTGGTAATCCCCATACTTTTAAATCTGTTCGATATTGTAATAAAATATGTCCAAGTGGATTAAATACTAATACTTTTGCACCTGTTAAAATGATTGGACTTTTTCCCACAAGTTTGCGTAATTCTTCAATATAGCCCATTCAAACCTCCTTTCCATTATAATGACGGCTACTGCATGTCATATAATTAACATATTATTAAGATAAAAATCCAATCTGATTTACATTTCAGGCAGATAAGGGGTTTCACTTCCCCTTACTTCCCCGACTTATTTTTTTATACTTATTTTTTCTATACTTGGTTTTTATTCTTTAATTATCTATTAGAGAATATAATCTTTGTTGCTCAATAATTTGTTTATTGACATCAAAATTTCTTTCAATGACTTTCCGTGCTCTTCGCGTATAGTCATTCCAAACCTCTGGGTGCTCTAAGAAGAATTGTATACCTTTCGCTAACTCCATATCATTATTTTCAGGAGCAAGGTATCCTGTTATTTGGTGTTCAATCAATTCTGGTATCCCTGCATGTTGAGTGGAAACAACAGGTAGACCGCTAGCCATCGCTTCTTTTAAAGCATTTGGAATGCCTTCTATATCCCCATTTTTAGCTGTCTGACTGGCAAGGCAAAAGATATGAGCTTCTCTTAATTCGTTCGAAATTTGTTTTGAATCCATTGCTCCTTTAAGAAACACAACATTTTCAAGGTTACATTCTGTAATGAAAGATTGGATTTTTTGCTCATCTTCACCTGCCCCAATAATATGCAGTCTAGCATTTGGGTATTGTTTATGAATTCGTTTAAATGCTTTTATAAGGGTAACAAATCCCTTTTTCTCTACTAGCCTCCCTACAGATAAAACTCTTATTTCGCCTTCTTTAGGTAGAGTACGTTGAGAATAGGGGAAAAGATCTAATTCGATTCCACCATATAACACATGTATTTTTTCAGGCGGAAATCCTAACGTTTTTAATCCTTCAGCAAGATGTTGACAAACAGGTAAATAGAGTGCACCGTGTTTCAATAATGATGAATATCTTTTAACGTGTTTTTTGAAAATCGCTTGTCTAGCAGAACCATCACGTCCTCTAATACTAACAATCAAAGGGATATTATATTTAATACATACAGGCAGTATATCTATTGCGTGTTTTCCGTGATGAGCATGAATAGCTATGACATTTTGTTTTTCAAAGAAGCTTTTTAGATCGTCAATTTTGTTTAGATTATAGTAATTTTCAAAGGGAAATTCAGCATGATTTGTATGGTCGAATGGTCCAATTACTATTGAGCGATACTGACCTATTTTTATAATTTGATTATATATAAAACGTTGATGTGTTTTAATGTTTTCACGAACAAAATGAGCAATGGTTTTCATGCCAACCCACTTCCTTTTATAAGAAATTCATATTTGTTTTTTTCACGTTCTGCTAATTGAACTAATTTTTCTTCATAATTAGCTAATTTTTTTATTTTTTCTTGGTCTATAATCTGTTTCACTTGCTTGTGAAATTCATGTGGGAACATTGAATCGGTTTTATAAATATCTTTGTATGGTAGGTCTTCAGAACAAACTTTAAAGTAATTTTCAAACAGAGGATTTAACTTGGATAGAGGATCATTTTTGGCATTACGTGTTTGTGACATCATGAGAAAACGAAAGTCTTCTAATGGTGGACCAAAGTATGCTCGATCAAAATCAATAATAAGAAAGTTTTTGTTTTCCGTTGTGAAAGCATTGCGGGTATTAAAGTCCCCATGACAAATGCTATAACGTTTAGATGTTTGCTGAAGATATCCTTCTATATCATAAGTTTGTATAAGATGATAGACATCCGTTCCTGTTTGATTTATCTCATTCATTATGTCTTTTAAGTTTGAAGAACGAACGGAAGACGCCCACTTTTTTATTTCATCAAGTTTATTTGTATAACTTTTTAAAAAATTTTCCTTGCTTGGAAAACGAACTTTTTCTTTAAAGTTCATAAGTTCTGCAAATTTAGCACATGAATGAAACCCCGCTAATGCCTCAACACGTTGCTGTTCATTTATTTCTTCTAGATTATTGATGTATTCGGATACATAATAAAATCTTTTCTGTTTTTGAACATATACTTGACCCTTTGTCGTTTTAAATACTTTTGGGACAGCAAATCCAATTTCAGATAATTGATGATGAAGAAGTATCGGAAAAAGAGTCTTGTTAATATTTAAGCATTTTAATACAAGCCATCGCTCATTTTTCGTATCACGTATGACCCAGACCTTATTTTCTTTTGGTTCGCTAATAAAAACAACATCTTTTATTGACAAATTATACTCCCCAAGAACTTCAAGTGGGGCCTTCCTATTTTTGGGATTCAAATTATTTCACCCTTTCCATTTTTCTAATATTCTTTTAATCACATGTTTTTCAACTTCATATAGGCCGAGTATACTTTTTTATATTTTTCATAAACTCTTACCAACTGACCTGATTCAGCCGTCTCTTTTCCAAAAATAACTTTATCAGGAAACAATATAGAAAATGGTTCATTTCCAACAAATTTTTCCCCTAAGAGGATAGCATCACCAACCTCTTTTGCATATGGTTGTCGAGTATATTGGATATGAATATTGGGAGTCTTGATTTTTTAATAAAGCATTTTTTGTTTTTTCAAGAAATGCTTCAAGTTCAAGTGACCAATCAAAATAGTCTGCAATCAAATTTTTTAATCGTGAAATAACAATTAATATCTCATAAATTCCTTACGCCATTACATAATGAATGGCAGGCTTAACACCAATGGGGAATAATTCTTTTGGAACAACCTTTGTAATCGGTAAACTCCTTGTCCCATATCCAGCCGCAGGAATAATTGCTTTTTTATCCTCTCTAGACACCTCCTCTACTACTTTTTGTTTAGTGTGGGAATCGTCTAGTAATGTAAAGCTATTTTCATGGAGCAATAATCCTCATTTTAATAAATGCACTGATGCTCTTTTTTTCTTGTACTATAGTTTATTTGTAAACCTATTTTTAAGAATTTTTGTATTTACTCACTTTCAGTTACATCTAGTGGGCATAAAATCAAGCGTTCATTATCATTTTTATTGTATTTGTAATAAGCAAATCGTATTGCATCGCGATTTTTGCTTTTACATGAATGAGTTCAAGAGTATTAACATGCTCTTGCTTTCCAACTCTTTCAATGATAAAAATAACCAGACAATACTACCAAAAAGTGATTAACGAAATCTTTGAGGAAATATCATCAGTAAATGATATTAAAATTCAAGCAAATCAAGTATTTAGATACACTGTTAAAATGGACATTTTAACGAAAAATCCAACGGAGCATATAAGTATTACCGAAGCAGCAAAAAGAATTACTACAAGAGGAAAATGAAGCGGTTGAGCAGAACTACTGGAGGAAGGATGAGATAATACAATTCCTTACAATAACAAAGCGAGAGCTGTCATTCCGCGATCATATTTTATTTCACCTTTTGATTTACACTGGAGCACGTAAAGGTGAAGTATTGGACCTTACATGGGATGATATCAACTTTGAAGCTGGATCTATCCGCTTTGCAAAAACGCTTTTTCACACAGAAGGGCAATTCCTTATCCAGACTCCTAAAACAAAGGAATCTAGACGTTTAATTAGTTTAGATACCAAAAATCCTACCCTTGCTCAAAAAACGGCGTATAAAGTAAATAGAAGCGAATTTAGCTAATATAAGTACAGCAGATGATAATAAATGGTTGTCACACGAAACGACGGTTCTCCGCTCCGCTTAGCTTATCCAAATGAAAAGCTGAATAATGTTATGAACAAGCACAAACTGCATAGGATAACGGTACATAGCTTACGTCATACCCACGTCACCGACCACATTAAAGAACAAACAGCAGAGAAATTTCAAAGATACATTGAGCTATGATAGGTGGTCAGATGTGGTCAAAAGCACTTTTCAGGCATAAAAAAGACCCCCAACCAAATTGGTTGAGAGCCTTGAAACGTAAAATTAACGTTTTGAGAACTGAGGAGCACGACGTGCACCTTTAAGACCGTATTTTTTACGTTCTTTCATACGTGGGTCACGTGTTAATAATCCAGCAGATTTAAGAGCTGGACGGAATTCTGGATCTACTTGAAGCAATGCACGAGCGATACCGTGACGGATTGCGCCAGCTTGACCAGTGTATCCTCCACCACTAACGTTTACAAGAACGTCGTAGCTTCCAGTAGTTTCAGTAGCAACTAGTGGTTGGTTAACAACTAAACGTAGTGCTGCGAATGGGATGTATTCATTAATGTCACGACCGTTGATTACGATGCGACCTTCGCCTGGTACTAAACGTACACGAGCAACTGAGCTCTTACGGCGACCAGTACCATAATATTGAACTTGTGCCAAGATAGTAACCTCCTTAATAATTATCCGCGTAATTCATATACTTCTGGTTGTTGAGCAGCATGTTTGTGCTCTGGACCAGCGTATACGTGTAATTTTTTGAATTGTTGACGACCAAGAGAATTCTTTGGAAGCATACCTTTGATTGCTAATTCAAGCATTTTCTCTGGGTAGTTTGTACGCATCTCAAGAGCAGTTCTTGTTTTAAGACCGCCTGGGTGCATACTGTGACGGTAATAAATTTTGTCAGTTAATTTTTTACCAGTCAATTCGATTTTTTCTACATTGATTAAAATTACATGATCACCAGTATCAACGTTTGGTGTAAATGTTGGTTTGTGTTTACCACGTAGAATGGAAGCTACTTCTGCAGCTAGACGACCTAAAGTTTGACCTTCAGCATCGATCACATACCATTTACGTTCCACTTCGTTAGCTTTCGCCATAAATGTCGTACGCATGGTTATCCTCCTAAAAACAGTTAAATTTTTAATATTTATCTTCATCACAATAAACTTCCGGGGCTTATCGCGGGATTAAAATACATACCATATTATATTAAACTCTTCCAGAGGCCTTGTCAAGCGAATGTTACACCAGGGCTAGTTGTCTTGGTGAATAACAAATCCCTTTATGAAGCCATTTCTAGAAGAGATCATCAAAATTAGTAAAAAAAATTAATTTTCGGGATAATATACTTCCCATAAATATAGC
Organism: Bacillus sp. JJ634; assembly: GCF_036962285.1. Taxonomy (NCBI): domain Bacteria; kingdom Bacillati; phylum Bacillota; class Bacilli; order Caryophanales; family Bacillaceae; genus Bacillus; species Bacillus sp. JJ634. The sequence continues at coordinate 30,967 of NZ_JBALMU010000110.1, read as the reverse complement.
CCATGACCTGGTGCTGTCTTCCCAGCAGCCTGACGATCACACTTGGCTAAAATATACGGCAAATTAGTCGCCTTCTTCTTGCCGCTTCCGACCTCAAGCAATGTGCCAACAAGAATTCGAACCATATTATATAAAAATCCCGTGCCGAAAAAGCGAAACACCAGCGAATCGCCTTGCTCCTTCACTTCAATCTCATGAATCGTTCGAACTTTATCGACAACACTCGTATTCGAGGCACAAAAACTCGTAAAATCATGTGTGCCTATTAGATATGAAGCAGCTTCTCTCATTGCCTCCAAATCCAATGGATATGGATAATGATACGCATAGTGACGTTGAAATGGATCACGCAGCGGACTGCGTTCAATCCTATAACGGTATTCCTTACCGATTGGATTAAATCGTGCATGAAAGTCATCGGCGACCTGCTCAACCGCTAATACGACAATATCGTCCGGTAATAAGGCATTGAGCGCCTTCTGCCAGTTTTCAGCAGGCAAAGCATTCGTAGAGTCAAAATGAATAACCTGTCCCTTGGCGTGCACCCCAGCATCTGTTCTGCCCGATGCCGTTACTTTTACATGCGTACCCTTATGCATTTTTCCAAGTGCAGCCTCAAGCTCACTTTGAACCGTTCGTTTTTCCGGCTGCACCTGATAGCCTGCAAACGCTGTACCATCATACGAAATAATACATTTATATCTTGGCATTATTTTTCCCTCTTATGAACGTAATAGAACTAATACACCCGTTAAAATGACAAGCCCGGCCATACACAAACTATCTATCATACCCCAGTGAAGCTGGCGATATTTCGTTCGCCCTTCTCCGCCTTGGTAGCCGCGTGCTTCCATCGCTGTTGCCAATTCCTCTGCCCGCTTAAAGGCACTAACAAACAAGGGTACTAACAGGGGAACAATCGCTTTAATACGATTCTTAATCGGCCCAGAAGAAAAATCGACTCCCCTAGCAATTTGTGCTTTCATAATTTTATCCGTTTCTTCCATCAAAGTTGGAATAAAGCGGAGAGCGATGGACATCATTAGCGCCAACTCATGCACAGGTACCTTCCACTTTTTCAATGGATTTAACAATTCCTCCATTCCATCTGTAATCGAAATAGGAGTAGTCGTTAACGTTAATAAAGACGTTACCAAAATCAAAAATGTAAAACGCAAAGAGATAAATATCCCTTGTCGCAAGCCGCCTTCGTAAATTTCCAGCCAGCCTAGTTGATACAGCACTTCGCCTTCCTTTGTAAACAAGATATGAACAAAGAACGTAAAGATAATTAACAACAAAACTGGCTTTAGTCCATTAATTAAGAAACGAATCTTAATTTTTGAGAGTAAGATAATCCCTAGCGTGACTAAACCAAGAAGGCTATATGTTACTAGATTATTAGCCAAAAAAACGATACATACAAAAAAGAAAACGAGCAAGAGCTTTGCACGCGGGTCCATTCTATGCATCACAGAGTTCGCTGGAACATAACGCCCAAAAATCATTTTATCCAGCATTAGCGGTTCCCTCTTTTCATTGCTTTATCTATTTCAATCGCTAAATCATCAATATTTAAACAAGGCTTATCAAAACGAACACCAAGCTCTTTTTGCAGCTTCAATTGGAAGCGCACCGTATCAGGTACATCTAAGCCTAATTCAAGCAATTGCACAGGATCTGAAAAAATTTCTTGCGGGGAGCCTTTTTTAAAGACAGACCCTTGATGCATAATCACGATTTCATCGGCATACCTCGCCGCATCTTCCATACTATGTGTTACAAGTATCGTCGAAATGCCTCGCTTTTTATGCAAATCATAAAACATGTCCATAATTTCTTTACGACCACGCGGATCTAGCCCTGCCGTTGGCTCATCTAAAACGAGTACATCCGGTTCCATCGCAAGCACACCTGCAATAGCCACCCGTCTCATTTGTCCTCCTGATAAATCAAACGGTGACTTCTCTAAAATATCCTCTGCTAAGCCTACGTGCTGAATCGCTTTTCGGGCAAGTACTTTGGCATCCGCTTCCGACACACCAAAATTCATCGGTCCAAAACAAATATCCTTTTCCACCGTTTCATCAAACAATTGATGCTCAGGAAATTGAAACACAATCCCTACTTTTTGACGAATCGAACGTAATTGCTTCTCTTTACGCCCCGCTTCAATTGTTCGATCTCCAATGATAATCCGTCCTTTAGTAGGCTTTAATAGCGCATTCAAATGCTGAAGAAGCGTCGATTTTCCGGAACCAGTATGTCCAATAATAGCCGTATATGAGCCGGAATCAATAGAAAGATTCACATCATACAAAGCAAGATGCTCAAACGGAGTATTCGCTTGGTAGCGATATTCTACATCTTCGAGTGTAATTCGCATAAATCCTTCACCAACTCTTCCTCTGTCAAATGCCCATAGTCAATCGCTACACCATTCTTTTGTAAAGCTTTGCTTAGTTTAATAGAAAACGGAATATCGAGGCCTAGCTCAATAAGCTCTTTTTCCATTTTAAAAATATCACGTGGCGTGCCTTCTCGATATAATTGTCCTTTATTCATGACAATTATACGATCCGCTTTCGCAGCTTCCTCTAGATCATGCGTAATAGAAATAACAGTAAGTGCCTTCTCCTGCATCAGTTCCCTCACTGTCTCCAATACTTCTTCACGTCCTCTTGGATCAAGCATCGAAGTCGCTTCATCCAAAATAATAATATTTGGCTGCAGTGCTACCACTCCTGCAATCGCGATTCTTTGCTTCTGTCCGCCAGAAAGATGGTGCGGCTCTTGATTGAGAAATTTACTCATTTTCACCTTCGATAACGCGTTTTGTACACGTTCCACCATCACTTCTTGGGGGACACCGACATTTTCTAAACCAAAAGCCACATCATCTTGAACAGTGGTACCTACAAACTGATTATCAGGATTTTGAAACACCATGCCGATTTGTCGACGCACATCCCACACTGTTTCTTCTGCTAACACTTTATCATTCACTGTAATTGTCCCAGTCTGTGCAAATTGAAGGCCGTTTAATAATTTTGCTAATGTTGACTTTCCGGATCCGTTATGACCAACAATCGCCAACCATTCGCCCTCATATATATCAAACGATACATCATTTAAAGCAAAGTTCTTTTGTCCCTCATATTTGAACTTAATATTCTCTAAGGAAACCAGCTTCTTTCTCATTGTGGCCCTCCTTCCCCTCAAACTACGTCTACACTTAGCTCAACCCAATTGCAAATAAAAAGTATTAATTTTGAATATAAAAAAACGCTGCACCCCTTCCACCGAAATATCTTTCGGTAAATTAAGAGCAGCTTGGTTTTACAATCTATTTCGACAAATAGATTAATCTTATATACACTTTATTGATTAAAGTGGGAAGGGGTACTTGAGCTAGACGAGAAGGCTCCTATAAAGCAGGTACACCAGCCATCGTAACACTCAATGCGTATTTCATATATAAAGCAACATTGCATCATTCAACTCGTAAAGAAAATACACAATATCCCCATGATCTTTACGGAACCTAAACGCAAGTATGAATCAAAAAGAACTTAAATTTTCATATATAAAAAGAAAAAGGGCAAAGAACAAGTGAGTTTATTCATCATCTGTCCTGCCCTTTTTCATCGAAAGTTATTAAACTAATTCAATAACCACGACTGGTGCACCGTCACCGCGGCGTGGACCCATTTTTAAAATACGAGTGTAGCCACCTTGGCGTTCTTCATAACGTGGAGCGATGTCTGCGAATAATTTTTGAACAGCATCTTGTCCTTTTTCAGCATCAGCTACTTCATTACGAATAAATGCTGAAGCTTGACGACGTGCATGTAAGTCACCACGTTTACCAAGAGTGATCATTTTTTCTACAACAGAACGTAATTCTTTTGCACGTGCTTCTGTAGTTTCAATGCGCTCATGGATGATAAGATCCGTAGCTAAATCACGAAGTAATGCTTTACGTTGTGCGCTAGTGCGCCCTAACTTTCTGTAACCCATTAGAGATTCCCTCCTTTGTTGAAATTCTATATTATGTCATGTAATAGATATTAGTCGTCTTTACGAAGACCTAAACCTAATTCTTCTAGTTTCGCTTTCACTTCTTCAAGTGATTTACGACCCAAGTTACGAACCTTCATCATATCTTCTTCCGTTTTATGAGCAAGCTCTTGAACGGTATTGATTCCAGCACGTTTTAAACAGTTGTAAGAACGAACAGAAAGATCTAATTCCTCGATTGTCATCTCCAGAACTTTTTCTTTTTGATCTTCTTCCTTTTCAACCATAATTTCAGCATTTTGTGCTTCGTCTGTCAAACCAACAAAGATATTTAAATGCTCCGTTAAAATTTTTGCTCCAAGGGCAATCGCTTCCTGAGGTCCTGTACTGCCATCTGTCCAAACATCCAACGTTAGTTTATCAAAATTAGATAATTGTCCAACGCGTGTGTTTTCTACTTGATAAGAAACACGGGAAACAGGAGTGTAGATTGAATCAATTGGAATTACACCAATTGGTTGATCTTCTCTCTTATTTTGAACAGCCGGAGTATAACCACGACCACGTTTCGCTGTTAGGCGCATACGCATATGACCGTTTTTACCGATTGTTGCGATATATAAATCCGGGTTAAGAATTTCTACATCACTATCATGGGTAATATCAGCCGCTGTAATGACACCTTCACCTTGAACATCAATTTCAAGCGTCTTTTCTTCATCGGAGTAAATCTTTAGAGCAAGCTTTTTCACATTTAGAATGATAGAAGTCACATCTTCTACGACGCCTTCAATTGTTGAGAACTCATGCAAAACTCCATCAATTTGTATAGCTGTGACAGCAGCACCTGGGAGTGAGGATAATAGAATACGACGTAAGGAGTTACCCAAAGTTGTACCATACCCGCGCTCTAGTGGCTCTACGACGAATTTACCGTATTTGGTATCGTCGTTGATTTCAACCGTTTCGATTTTTGGTTTTTCTATTTCGATCATTAATAAACCCTCCTTCAAAACGTCAAAACCCCGGCTAGTGGGATTAATCACTATAACCGAAATTCCCCATGTATACGTTCCCGCTGTGCGCAACAACTGAAAAATTAATAATTCTGTAAGAACGCAAACCTAGTATTATATCCCATTATAGACAGGAATACAAAATCTATACAGAAAGATTAAACACGGCGACGTTTTGGTGGACGGCATCCGTTATGTGGAACTGGAGTTACGTCTTTGATAGCTGTTACTTCTAGACCAGCAGCTTGAAGTGCACGAATAGCAGCTTCACGTCCAGCACCAGGTCCTTTAACAGTAACCTCTAGAGTTTTCATACCATGTTCGATTGATGTTTTAGCAGCTGTTTCAGCAGCCATTTGTGCAGCGAATGGAGTAGATTTACGTGAACCACGGAATCCTAAAGCTCCTGCACTTGACCAAGAAATAGCGTTACCATGAGAATCTGTAATCGTAACGATAGTGTTGTTAAAAGTAGAGCGAATATGTGCAATACCAGTTTCTATATTCTTTTTCACACGACGTTTACGTGTATTAGTTTTACGTGCCATGAAAAGTAACCTCCTTTTCTAATTATTTTTTCTTGTTAGCTACTGTACGACGAGGTCCTTTACGCGTACGAGCATTATTTTTAGTGTTTTGTCCACGAACAGGAAGTCCACGACGGTGGCGAAGACCACGGTACGCGCCGATTTCCATTAGACGCTTGATGTTAAGAGAGATTTCACGACGAAGATCGCCTTCTACTTTTAACTTGTCAATGATGTCACGAATTTTGTTTAATTCGTCTTCTGTTAAGTCACGAACGCGAGTATCTTCAGAAACACCTGCTTCTGCAAGAACTTTGATCGCAGTTTGTTTACCAATACCATAAATATATGTTAATGAGATAACAATACGTTTGTCACGGGGAATATCTACTCCAGCAATACGTGCCATGCTTGAGTGCACCTCCTTCTAATTAGCCTTGTTTTTGTTTATGTTTAGGGTTTTCGCAAATAACCATTACTTTACCTTTTCTGCGGATAACTTTACATTTCTCACAGATTGGCTTGACTGATGGTCTAACTTTCATTGCTATCTAACCTCCTTATACAGATCGGAGCGTAACCAGATTTATTTAAATCGGTATGTGATTCTGCCGCGAGTTAGATCATACGGGGAAAGCTCAACCGTAACTTTATCTCCAGGCAAAATACGAATAAAGTGCATACGAATTTTACCGGATACATGAGCTAAAACAGTATGACCATTTTCTAATTCTACCTTAAACATTGCATTTGGCAAAGTCTCTTGTACTGTGCCTTCTACTTCAATTACATCGTCTTTCGCCATTAAAGTGATTCTCCCTTCTCTATGGGTGAACTCTAAAAGAGTACACATCTTTCCGTCAACCGTTACTACAGTCCAATCATCCTCTAAAGTCAGTGCATATCTGCATATAGTATTCACCTTATCAACAACAGCGTTTACCAAACCAGGCTTTAACTGAGGACCTTTATCAGGTGGACCGAAATGAGGAATTTATGGGTCCTCATGTAAGTCTTGACCGATTCCGTGAGAGCCATACTCTCTAAATAAAAGAGAAATAGTGAACCACGACATAGGTTTGAATAACATGGGAGATATTTGAAAGACGCACGCCTGGCAAGCTTCTTTCAACCCTCTATATAATGACTCTTTAAATCCTTTAGAGTCGCTCTAGTTTCTTCAGTAATTTTGTAGATTTTGAAAAAATCAAAAGCTAGATATTTTGAAGTACTGCGTTGACGCCCGCGAAATTCATTATACCTTTTATCGAAAAAAATTGCATACTTTTTCGCAAATTCCACAAGATTTGTAGAATTAGATGGCTAATCCTTCAAGAAGTGCATCAACATCTTCAAATACCTTATTAATATCTTGCTGCCCGTTAATGTTTTGCAAATACCCTTTTTCTCCGTAGAAATCAAGAAGTGGCTGCGTTTGTTTCAAATTCACATCTAAGCGATTTTGAACCGTTTCTGCATTATCGTCAGCACGTTGGTAAAGTTCTCCGCCACAGCGATCGCATGTGTCTTCTTTTGCTGGAGGATTAAAAACAAGGTGATATGTCGAACCACAAGATTTACAAATGCGGCGACCTGTTAATCTTTCCATCAAAATCTCTTTATCCACGTCAATATTAATAACAAAATTGATTTGACGATCTAAATCTGTAAGAATATTTTCTAATGCTTCAGCTTGAGCCACAGTACGTGGAAAACCATCAAGCAAGAAACCTTTCTTACAATCATCTTTACTTAATCTTTCACGGACAATCCCGATTGTAACTTCATCTGGTACAAGCGCACCTTGATCCATGAATGATTTTGCTTGTATACCAAGCTCTGTTCCATCTTTGATAGCTGTTCGGAACATATCTCCAGTAGAGATATGAGGGATGTTATATTTTTCTACAATCTTTTCAGCTTGAGTACCTTTACCAGCACCTGGAAGTCCCATTAATACTAGATTCATTTGTATTCCCCCTCAAACTCTATAATGGGCATTGGGAACAATCCGTTCCCAAAACTCATTACTTTATAAAACCTTTATAATGGCGTTTCACTAATTGCGCTTCAAGTTGTTTCATCGTATCAAGGGCTACCCCAACCACGATAAGAAGACTTGTTCCACCAATCTGTGCAGATTGAGGAAGATCAGCAATTTTAATGAAGAATACCGGTAAAACGGCAATGACTGCTAAAAATATAGAGCCAACAAACGTTAAACGATATAATACGCTCGTTAAATAATCTTGTGTATTCTGACCAGGACGAATCCCAGGTACATATCCACCTTGCTTTTTCAAATTATCAGCCATTTGTTCAGGATTAACCTGAATAAAGGCATAAAAATAAGCAAAAGCAATAATAAGAGCCACATAAATAATCATACCGATTGGTTCCGTATAATTAAATGACTTTTGAATCCATTCTGTTACACTATTCTGTTCAAAGAATGTAACAATGGTTGTAGGTGTAATAAGAAATGCCATTGCAAAGATTACCGGAATAACCCCTGCAGCATTCACCTTTAATGGTAGGTGAGTAGATTGCCCACCCATTTGTGTACGACCTGCCGCAGCGCGCTTCGCATATTGGATCGGAATTTTACGTAGTGCTTGTTGAATAAAGATAACAGCCACTATGATTGCTAATACTGCTAAAGCTATAAGAACCATGGTTACGATTCGTAAGAAAAGTTGTTCTCCAGCATCTTCAAACTGCTGAGCATAAATTTGATTAATTGTCGTAGGAAAACTAGCAACAATCCCAGCAAAGATAATGATAGAAATACCGTTACCTACACCTTTAGACGTGATCAGCTCTCCTAACCACAAAAGAAAAGCCGTACCCGCGGTTAAAACAGTCGCAATAAGCAAATACGTTCCAATGCTAGGGTCTTCTACTAAACCACTATACATACTATTGAATCCATAAGACATTCCTAATGCCTGAATAAATCCAAGAATAATGGTAAAGTAACGAGTGAATTGAGCTAGTTTACGACGACCAGCTTCCCCTTGCTTAGACCATTCAGTAAACTTTGGAACAACGTCCATTTGAAGCAACTGAACAATAATAGATGCCGTAATATACGGCATAATACCCATCGCTAAGATGGAGAAATTTTGCAAGGCACCGCCGCCAAAGGTATTTAATAAACCAATGACGCCTAACTCTTCCTGCGCTGTGAAAACATCGGCATTCACATTCGGTACAGGAATAAATGTACCGATGCGATAGACGATTAGCATTAGCAGGGTAAAGAAAATTTTATTTCTTATTTCACCCACACGCATAAAATTGGAGATCGTACGAAACATCAGATCACCTCTGCAGTACCGCCAGCAGCTTCGATCGCTTCTTTAGCAGCTGAAGAGAATTTGTTAGCTTTAACAGTAAGCTTTTTCTCGATGTTCCCTTTTGCAAGAATTTTGATTCCTGCTTTTTCTTTACTTACAATACCTGTCTCGATTAATAGAGCAGGTGTTACTTCTGTACCGTCTTCGAAACGATTTAACGTATCAAGATTCACGATAGCATAGTCTTTACGGTTGATGTTTGTAAATCCACGTTTTGGTAAACGTCTGAATAATGGTGTTTGACCACCTTCAAATCCAAGACGAACGCCACCGCCTGAACGAGCGTTTTGTCCTTTATGACCTTTACCAGCAGTTTTACCGTTACCAGATCCGATACCGCGACCTTTACGTTTACGTTCTTTACGAGCACCTTCTGCAGGTTTTAACTCATGAAGTTTCATTGTTGGCACCTCCTTGTTATGAGTTATGTTTTTATTGTTCCTTTACAGTAACAAGATGAGCAACTTTGGTAATCATACCGCGAATCGCAGGGTTATCATCATGAACAACTGTTTGATGCATTTTACGTAAACCCAGTGTGTTAACTGTAACGCGTTGATCTTCAGGGCGACCAATCAAGCTACGAGTAAGGGTAATTTCTAATTTAGCCATTTGAATTCCCCCCTTATCCTAACAGTTCTTCTACTGATTTACCACGTAACTTAGCTACGTCCTCAGCACGTTTCAATTGCTTTAATCCTTCGATTGTTGCACGAACCATGTTAATTGGTGTACTTGTACCTAGAGATTTAGAAAGAATATCTTGGATACCACCTAATTCTAAGACTGCACGAACTGGTCCACCAGCGATAACTCCAGTACCGGCAGAAGCAGGTTTTAATAATACGTGACCTGCACCGAAACGTCCGTTAACAAGGTGCGGAATAGTTGTTCCAACCATTGGTAACGTAATTAAGTTTTTCTTAGCATCCTCGATAGCTTTGCGGATCGCATCTGGAACTTCTTGAGCTTTACCAGTACCGAATCCAACGTGACCGTTTTTATCACCAACAACTACAAGTGCAGTGAAACGGAAACGACGTCCGCCTTTTACAACTTTAGCTACACGGTTAACGGTAACTACGCGTTCTTCAAGTTCTAATTTATTAGGATCAATACGACGCATCTGTTTTGTCCCTCCTTATCCATTAAAATTCTAAGCCGTTTTCACGAGCAGCGTCAGCTAATGCTTTTACGCGGCCATGGAAAAGGTAACCTCCGCGGTCAAATACCACAGTTGTATAACCTTTTTCTACAGCACGTTTCGCAATAAGTTCGCCAACTTTTTGAGCTGCTTCAGCATTGCTAGTAGCTTCTGTACCGATCTCTTTATCAAGAGTAGAAGCACTTGCTAGAGTTACGCCTTTTACATCGTCAACTAATTGTGCGTAAATGTGTTTGTTTGAACGGAACACATTTAAACGAGGACGAGCTTCCGTACCAGAAAGTTTCGCACGGACACGCGCGTGTCTTTTCTGACGAGTAGCGTTTTTATCAAGCTTCGTAATCATTTACGTCACTCCTTTCGTTTACTTATGCGACATTACTTACCAGTTTTACCTTCTTTACGACGAACATATTCACCTTCGTAACGGATACCTTTACCTTTATAAGGCTCTGGTGGGCGAACATCACGGATATCAGCTGCAAGAGCGCCTACACGTTCTTTGCTAATACCTTTAACAATGATCTTTGTATTTGAAGGAACTTCAACTTCAAGTCCTTGTTCAGCTTCAAATTCAACAGGGTGAGAGTACCCTACATTAAGAACTAGCTTGTTACCTTGCTTTTGAGCACGGTAACCAACCCCGATAAGTTCTAATGATTTTTCGAATCCTTTAGAAACACCTTCAACCATGTTTGAAAGTACAGCACGAGTTGTACCATGGATAGTACGGTGCTCTTTTGAATCAGAAGGACGTGTTACTGTAACTACGTTCTCTTCTTGAGCGATTGTAAGATCCGCATGAAATGATCTAGATAATTCACCTTTAGGACCTTTTACAGTTACATCACTACCGTTGATTGTAACTGTAACGCCAGCAGGAATTTCAATAGGTTTTTTACCTACACGTGACATTTAGTGCACCTCCATTCTTGTAACAATGTATTACCAAACGTATGCTAATACTTCTCCGCCTACTTGTTTAGCGCGAGCTTCTTTATCAGTGAAAACTCCTTGAGAAGTTGAAACAATTGCGATACCTAATCCATTAAGAACGCGTGGTACTTCACCAGTTTTTGCGTATACACGTAAACCAGGTTTACTAATACGTTTTAATCCAGTAATTACACGTTCGTTATTTCCACCGTATTTTAAGAAGATACGGATGATACCTTGTTTATTGTCTTCGATAAACTCAACGTCACGTACGAAGCCCTCTTTTTTCAAGATCTCAGCAATATCTCTTTTGATCTTAGAAGCAGGAACTTCTAATTTTTCGTGACGTACCATGTTCGCATTACGGATGCGAGTAAGCATATCTGCAATAGGATCTGTCATGACCATTTTATTTTACCTCCTTCCCAAACTCGGGTTTTACCAGCTAGCTTTTTTCACGCCAGGAATTTGTCCTTTATATGCAAGTTCGCGGAAACAAATACGGCAAAGTTTAAATTTACGGTATACAGAATGTGGACGTCCGCAACGTTCGCAACGTGTATATTCTTGTACTTTAAACTTAGGTCCGCGCTTTTGTTTTACGACCATAGACTTTTTAGCCACGTTATAGCCTCCCTTTTTTGATTACTTTTGGAACGGCATTCCGATTTGAGTAAGTAGTTCACGAGCTTCTTCATCTGTATTAGCAGTCGTTACAATAACGATGTCCATACCACGAACTTTGCTCACTTTATCGTAGTCAATCTCAGGGAAGATCAGCTGTTCTTTTACACCTAATGTGTAGTTTCCACGACCATCAAATGATTTTTTTGAAACGCCGCGGAAGTCACGTACACGTGGTAAAGAAACAGAAACTAGCTTATCAAGGAATTGATACATACGCTCTCCACGTAGTGTAACCTTCGCACCGATAGGCATACCTTCACGTAAACGGAAGCCTGCGATTGATTTTTTTGCTTTTGTTACTACAGGTTTTTGACCAGCGATTTGTTGTAATTCTTCAACAGCAACATCTAGTGCTTTTGAGTTAGCAACAGCATCACCCACACCCATATTAATAACAACCTTTTCGATCTTTGGTACTTGCATTACTGATTGATAGTTGAATTTACCCATTAAAGATGGAGTAATTTCGCTTTGGTATTTTTCTCTAAGGCGGCTCATTATTTAGTTACCTCCCTTCATTTATGACTTATTTATCTAAAGTTTCACCTGATATTTTAGCTACGCGTACTTTTTTGCCGTTTTCAATCTTGTATCCAACACGAGTTGGTTTACCTGATTTTGGATCAAGCGGCATAACATTAGAAACGTGAATAGCAGCTTCTAGACTAATAATTCCACCTTGTGGATTAGCTTGTGATGGCTTAGAATGCTTTTTCACGATGTTTACTCCCTCAACAAGCACACGATTTTTCTTTGGGTATGCTGCAAGGATTGTACCTTGTTTGCCTTTGTCCTTACCAGAGATAACTACGACTTTGTCACCTTTTTTAACATGCATTAGCTTCGCACCTCCTTGAAAGGCTTTTACGATATTTATCAATTATAGAACTTCTGGAGCAAGAGAAACGATCTTCATGAAATTGTTGTCACGTAATTCACGAGCAACTGGTCCAAAGATACGTGTTCCACGCGGGCTCTTATCGTCACGGATAATTACACAAGCATTCTCATCGAATTTAATGTAAGATCCATCAGGACGACGTACACCGCTCTTTGTACGTACGACAACTGCTCTAACTACATCACCTTTTTTAACAACGCCACCTGGTGTTGCTTGTTTAACTGTAACAACGATGATATCACCGATATTTGCAGTTTTACGACCAGAACCACCAAGAACTTTAATTGTTAAAACCTCACGAGCACCAGAGTTGTCTGCTACTTTTAAACGAGATTCTTGTTGAATCATGTACGGTACCTCCCTTCGGAATTAGCTTAATCCGAACATAGATTAAATAATAACTGCTTTTTCTACTACTTCTAATAAACGGAAGCGTTTTGTCGCTGAAAGTGGACGAGTTTCCATAATACGTACTACATCGCCAATTTTCGCTTCATTCAGCTCGTCATGAGCTTTGAATTTCTTCGAGTACTTTACGCGCTTACCGTATAAAGAATGCTTTTTATACGTTTCTACAAGGACTGTTACTGTTTTATCCATTTTGTCGGATACAACGCGGCCAGTGTAGACTTTACGTTGGTTGCGTTCGCTCATTCTGCAAACCTCCATTCAATTATCGATTATTGACACCGATCTCTCTTTCACGAACAACTGTTTTCATACGAGCGATCGATTTGCGCACTTCACGGATACGAGCTGTATTTTCAAGTTGTCCAGTAGCTAACTGGAAACGAAGATTAAATAGTTCTTCTTTAAGAGATTTCACTTTTTGTTCAATTTCGGCAGTGGTTAATTCTTTGATTTCATTAGCTTTCACTTGATTCACCACCAATTTCTTCTCGTTTTACAAACTTACATTTAACTGGAAGTTTGTGCATTGCAAGACGTAATGCTTCACGTGCAATCTCTTCAGATACACCAGAGATTTCAAACATTACTTTACCTGGTTTAACAACTGCAACCCATCCTTCAGGAGCCCCTTTACCAGAACCCATTCGGACTTCAAGTGGTTTAGCAGTGTAAGGTTTGCTTGGGAAAATTTTAATCCAAACTTTACCGCCACGTTTCATGTAACGTGTCATTGCAATACGTGCAGCCTCGATTTGACGGTTTGTGATCCAAGAAGCTTCAAGTGCTTGAAGGCCATATTCTCCGAAATGTACTTCAGTACCACCTTTAGCATTCCCTCTCATTTTACCGCGGTGTTCACGACGATATTTTACGCGTTTTGGCAATAACATATTATTTTCCTCCTTCCTCAGATTTCTTCTTAGTAGGAAGAACTTCTCCACGGTAGATCCAAACTTTTACACCTAATTTACCGTAAGTAGTGTCTGCTTCTGCATGAGCATAATCAATGTCAGCACGAAGTGTGTGAAGAGGAACTGTTCCTTCACTATAGTGTTCAGCACGAGCGATATCAGCACCGCCAAGACGACCAGAAACTTGTGTTTTGATTCCTTGAGCACCAGCGCGCATAGTACGTTGAATAGCTTGCTTTTGAGCACGACGGAATGAAACACGATTTTCTAATTGACGAGCAATGTTTTCTGCAACTAATTTTGCATCAAGATCTGCTCTTTTGATTTCGATGATGTTGATATGAACTCTTTTACCTGTTAATTGGTTTAATGCTTTACGAAGCGCTTCAACTTCTGTACCACCTTTACCAATAACCATACCTGGCTTAGCTGTGTGTACAGAAATGTTAATGCGGTTAGCAGCACGTTCGATTTCAACTTTTGATACAGAAGCATCGCTTAAACGTTTCGTGATATATTCACGAACTTTAAGGTCTTCATGTAAAAGTTCTGCATAGTCTTTATCAGCGTACCACTTGGACTCCCAATCTCGGATGATCCCAATACGCATACCGATTGGATTTACCTTTTGACCCACAGATTATCCCTCCTTCTTTTCTGATACAACGATTGTAATATGACTAGTACGTTTGTTAATCGCACTCGCACGCCCTTGAGCGCGAGGACGGAAACGTTTTAAAGTTGGTCCTTCATTAACGTATGCTTCTGAAACAACTAGGTTGTTGATATCCATTTCGTAGTTATGTTCTGCGTTTGCGATAGCAGACTTAAGAACTTTTTCTACAACTGGAGATGCAGCTTTTGGAGTTAAACGAAGAATCGCAACTGCCTCACCTACTTGTTTTCCTCGAATTAAATCCGCAACTAAACGGACTTTACGAGCTGCAATACGAACTGTTTTAGCGACAGCTTTTGCTTGCATGAGATGCCCTCCTCTCATTAACGTCTTGTTTTCTTATCGTCACTTGCATGACCTTTATAAGTTCGTGTTGGCGCGAATTCGCCTAGTTTGTGACCTACCATATCTTCAGTTACATAAACCGGCACATGTTTACGACCATCATAAACTGCGATTGTGTGCCCGATGAATTGTGGGAAGATTGTTGAACGACGAGACCAAGTTTTTACAACTTGCTTCTTATCTGTTTCATTTAACTTTTCAATTTTAACGATTAAATGATCATCAACAAAAGGCCCCTTTTTTAAGCTACGACCCATGCGAGTACCTCCCTTCGTGATCGTTCTACGGTTCTTTGAATGAACCGTAGTTCAATCCCGTTATTTTTTACGACGACGTACGATAAATTTATCGGATTTGTTCTTTTTCTTACGTGTTTTGTATCCAAGAGTTGGTTTACCCCATGGAGACATTGGTGATTTACGTCCGATTGGTGAACGACCTTCACCACCACCGTGTGGGTGATCATTCGGGTTCATTACAGATCCACGAACTGTTGGGCGTTTACCTAACCAACGTGAACGACCTGCTTTACCGATGTGGATAAGTTCATGTTGTTCGTTACCTACTTGACCGATTGAAGCACGGCATGTAGCAAGAATCATACGAACTTCACCAGAGTTTAAACGTACAAGTACATAACGACCTTCTTTACCAAGTACTTGAGCAGATGTACCTGCTGAACGGACTAATTGTCCACCTTTTCCTGGTTTAAGTTCGATGTTATGGATTACTGTACCAACTGGGATGTTGATTAATGGAAGAGCGTTACCTACTTTAATATCAGCTTCAGGACCTGACATAATCTCCATACCTACTTCTAGGTTTTTAGGAGCTAGGATATAACGTTTTTCTCCATCTACATAGTTAATTAATGCAATGTTTGCAGAACGATTTGGATCGTACTCAATTGTAGCAACGCGTCCTGGTATACCATCTTTATTTCGTTTGAAATCGATGATACGGTATTGACGCTTGTGACCGCCACCTTGATGACGAACTGTTAACTTACCTTGGTTGTTACGGCCGCCTTTACTATGAAGGGGAGCAAGTAATGATTTTTCTGGTTTGTCTGTAGTAATCTCAGCAAAATCAGAAGTTGTCATGTTGCGTCGACCGTTAGAGGTAGGTTTATACTTTTTAATCGCCATTGTATTTCCCTCCTTCTCTTATGAATTAAGCTTCAAATAGCTCGATTTCTTTGCTATCAGCAGTTAGTTTAACAATAGCTTTACGGCGCTTGTTAGTGTAGCCTGCATGTTTACCCATGCGTTTGAATTTCCCTTTGTAGTTCATGATGTTTACTTTCTCAACTTGTACGCCAAAGATTTCTTGAACAGCATCTTTAACTTGAGTTTTGTTAGCTTTCACATCAACTTCAAAAGTGTACTTCTTCTCAGCCATTGCGTCTGAAGAAGCTTCAGTAATTACGGGGCGCTTAATGATATCGCGTGCGTCCATTATGCAAGCACCTCCTCTACTTTTTCGACAGCTGATTTAGTCAAGATCAATTTGTTGTGTGATACAACATCAAGAACATTAAGACCCTCAGCTTCCACTACAGTAACACCTGGGATGTTACGTGCAGAAAGAGCAACTTTCTCGTCTACTCCATTAGTAACGACTAATGCTTTAGTATCAACAGAAAGGTTATTTAGAACTGCTGCAAACTCTTTCGTTTTTGGAGCTTCGAAAGATAAGCTTTCAAGAACTAAGATGTTCTCTTCTAATGCTTTAGCAGATAATGCAGATTTAATCGCTAAACGACGTACCTTTTTCGGTAATTTGTAAGCGTAAGATCTTGGAGTTGGTCCAAATACAGTACCACCACCACGCCATTGTGGTGAACGGATAGAACCTTGACGTGCGCGTCCAGTTCCTTTTTGTTTCCAAGGTTTACGTCCGCCGCCTGCAACTTCAGAACGGTTTTTTACTTTGTGATTCCCTTGACGTAGGGAAGCTCGTTGCATAATGATTGCTTCAAATAATACGTGATTATTAGGCTCAATACCAAATATAGAATCATTAAGTTCGATATCTCCAACTTGTGATCCAGTTTGGTTGAACAATGTAACTTTTGGCATTCTAATGCTCCTCCTTTCTTAAATATTACTTCGCTTTAACAGCGCTAGTTACTTTGATTAAGGCTTTTCTCGCACCTGGTACGTTACCTTTAACCAATAGTAAATTACGTTCAACATCAACTTTAACGATAGCTAAGTTTTGAACAGTGATTTTTTCTCCGCCCATGCGTCCTGGTAATAATTTACCTTTGAATACGCGGTTTGGAGCAACAGGACCCATTGAACCTGGGCGACGGTGGTAACGAGAACCGTGTGCCATTGGTCCGCGAGATTGTCCGTGGCGCTTGATAGAACCTTGGAAACCTTTACCTTTTGAAATTCCTGTTACATCAACTATTTCGCCTTCAGCGAAAATATCAACTTTGACTTCCTGACCGATCTCGTATTCACCAAGATTAGCTCCGCGGAATTCACGGATGAAGCGCTTAGGAGCAGTGTTTGCTTTTTCAACATGCCCTTTTTCAGGTTTGTTTGAAAGCTTTTCACGCTTTGTTTCGAAACCGATTTGAATTGCTTCATAACCGTCTGTTTCAACCGTTTTCTTTTGTAGAACAACGTTTTCCGCAGCTTCGATAACTGTTACTGGAATAAGCTCACCGTTTTCAGCAAAAACTTGAGTCATACCGATTTTTCTTCCTAAGATTCCTTTGGTCATTAGTCACACCTCCTAGAGTAATTGTTCATTTTTTATATGAATTATAATTTAATTTCAATATCAACGCCTGATGGTAAATCTAAACGCATCAATGAATCAACTGTTTGTGGAGTTGGATTAACGATGTCGATTAGACGTTTATGCGTACGCATTTCGAATTGTTCACGAGAATCTTTGTATTTATGAACCGCACGAAGGATTGTATAAACAGATCTTTCAGTCGGCAATGGGATCGGACCAGATACAGCCGCACCAGAGCGTTTTGCAGTTTCAACAATTTTCTCAGCAGATTGATCAAGGATTCTGTGATCATATGCTTTTAAACGGATACGAATTTTTTGTTTTGCCATTATTTTCCCTCCTTTTCGCCTATTTTAAAATAGACCTTCTCAATGGAAATTTCCCACTCACCCGCCATGGCAAAGCGGCCGGGTGTGTCAGCAACCTTCCATATCATCGCAGTCAAAGACCAACATTGTCTATTATACACAAAGCACAAAGAATAAGCAAGAAAAACTTGCAACAAACTTTGTGTAACACACTTTTACTATTATACATAGATATAGCCCTCTTATCAAGTATTAGTTCACAACAACTTCGAAACTAGTTTCTTCTATATAATAAACAAAACTTTTTATGCAAAGTTATTTATATAGATATAAAGAAAAAGAAGACACATATAAGAAAAGAGGAACTAGAAGGGGAAGTTACTCTTTACCTTTATCTATTGAACAGAGTATAAATCGACGAGCTGGGCTGCACACAATACAGCCGCACTTCATTTTAACTCATAGCTTCTAAGTACTTATACTGTTTCCTATACAATAAAAAAGCCAGACAGCGTCCTGTCTGGCCCTTTCAGAAGGCGTCCCTTCCTATTTATAAACCGTCAGTTATAATTACTCAGTGATTGTAGCAACTACGCCAGCGCCTACAGTACGTCCACCCTCACGGATAGAGAATTTAGTACCTTCTTCGATAGCGATTGGAGCGATCAATTCAACAGTCATTTCGATGTTATCACCAGGCATAACCATTTCTACGCCTTCAGGTAGGTTACAAATACCAGTTACGTCAGTTGTACGGAAGTAGAACTGAGGACGGTAGTTAGAGAAGAATGGAGTGTGACGTCCACCTTCTTCTTTTGAAAGAACATAAACTTCAGCTTTAAATTTAGTGTGTGGAGTGATTGAACCTGGTTTAGCAAGTACTTGTCCACGTTGGATATCTTCACGAGCTACACCACGAAGAAGTGCACCGATGTTGTCACCAGCTTCAGCATAGTCAAGAAGTTTACGGAACATTTCAACACCTGTTACAGTAGTTGATTTTGGCTCTTCAGAAAGACCGATGATTTCGATTACGTCACCGACTTTAATTTGTCCACGCTCAACACGTCCAGTAGCAACTGTTCCACGTCCAGTGATTGAGAATACGTCCTCAACTGGCATCATGAAGTCTTTATCAGTATCACGAGTTGGTGTTGGGATGTACTCATCAACAGCGTTCATTAATTCGTGAATTTTTTCTTCCCAAGCAGCGTCTCCTTCAAGAGCTTTAAGAGCAGAACCTTTGATAACTGGGATATCATCACCAGGGAAATCGTATTCAGAAAGAAGATCACGAATCTCCATTTCTACTAATTCAAGAAGTTCTTCATCGTCTACCATATCACATTTGTTCATGAATACAACAAGGTAAGGTACACCTACTTGACGAGAAAGAAGGATGTGCTCACGAGTTTGTGGCATTGGGCCATCAGCAGCAGATACTACTAAGATACCACCGTCCATTTGAGCAGCACCAGTGATCATGTTTTTAACATAGTCAGCGTGTCCTGGGCAGTCAACGTGTGCGTAGTGACGGTTAGCAGTTTCGTACTCAACGTGTGCAGTAGAGATTGTGATACCACGTTCTCTTTCTTCTGGAGCACCATCAATTTGGTCATAAGCGCGTGCTTCTGCACCACCTGATTTTGCAAGTACAGTTGTGATAGCAGCTGTTAAAGTAGTTTTACCATGGTCAACGTGACCAATTGTTCCAACGTTAACGTGGGGTTTTGAACGATCAAATTTTTCTTTAGCCATTAGGGAATTCCTCCTTAAATTTACGAATAATATTAAGTATATAGTTCTGTGACAGAAGAAAAATTCTTCCATCACAGCTTACATAAGTAGTTATACTTTAATAAAGTATGAAAATCAATTATTCACCTTTATTTTTTTTGATAATTTCTTCAGAAATGCTCTTTGGTACTTCTTCATAGTGATCGAAGTGCATAGAGAATGTTCCGCGTCCTTGTGTATTAGAACGTAGAGATGTTGCATATCCGAACATTTCAGATAGTGGAACCATCGCTTTAACAACTTGCGTGTTACCGCGAGCTTCCATACCTTCTACACGGCCACGACGTGATGTAACATCACCCATGATATCTCCCATGTATTCTTCCGGAATAACAACTTCTACTTTCATAATCGGTTCAAGGATAACCGGTTGACATTTAGATACTGCATTTTTAAGTGCCATAGATGCAGCGATTTTAAACGCCATTTCGTTGGAGTCAACATCATGGTATGATCCGTCGAAAAGTTTTGCTTTAATATCGATAAGAGGGTATCCAGCAAGTACACCGCGATCAAGAGAGTCTTCTAGACCAGCTTGAACTGCAGGGATGTATTCACGTGGTACAACACCACCGACGATAGCATTTTCAAATTCGAAGCCTTTTCCTTCTTCGTTAGGAGAAAACTCGATCCATACGTGACCGAATTGTCCACGACCACCAGATTGACGTACGAATTTACCTTCAACTTGTGCCGATGCACGGAATGTTTCACGGTAAGCTACTTGAGGAGCACCTACGTTCGCTTCTACCTTAAATTCACGACGCATACGATCTACAAGAATATCTAAGTGAAGTTCACCCATACCAGCGATAATTGTTTGACCTGTTTCTTGGTCAGTGTGCGCACGGAATGTTGGATCTTCATCTTGTAGTTTTTGTAAAGCTTGAGACATTTTGTCTTGGTCAGCTTTTGATTTTGGTTCAACAGAAAGCGAGATAACTGGCTCTGGGAAGACCATAGACTCAAGAATAACTTGGTTTTTGTCATCACATAGAGTGTCACCTGTTGTAGTATCTTTCAAACCTACTGCAGCTGCGATATCTCCTGCGTATACTTCAGAAATTTCTTCACGGCTGTTTGCATGCATTTGAAGGATACGTCCAACACGCTCACGTTTACCTTTTGTAGAGTTTATTACGTAAGAACCAGATTGCAACGTACCAGAGTATACACGGAAGAATGTAAGTTTCCCTACATATGGATCCGTCATTACTTTAAATGCAAGTGCTGAGAATGGCTCTTCGTCGCTTGAGTGACGTTCAACTTCTTCTTCGCTATCAGGTAGAGTACCTTTAATAGAAGGTACATCAATCGGAGCTGGAAGATAGTCGATAACCGCATCTAGCATTGGTTGTACACCTTTATGCTTGAAGGCAGTACCACAGATTACTGGATAGAATTCAACAGCGATTGTCGCTTTACGGATTGCCGCTTTAAGCTCTTCAACTGAAATTTCTTCTCCACCTAGGTATTTTTCCATTAAATCTTCATCAACTTCAGCAACACCTTCGATTAATTTCTCGCGGTATTCTTGAGCTAATTCAAGATGTTCTGCAGGAATTTCACCTTCTGTGATATCAGTACCTTGGTCATTACCGTAGAAAGTTGCTTTCATTTCTACTAAGTCAATGATTGCTGAGAAGTTATCTTCAGCACCAATTGGTAATTGGATTGGGTGAGCGTTCGCTTGAAGGCGATCGTGTAGAGTTCCTACAGAATATAAGAAGTCTGCACCCATTTTATCCATTTTGTTTACGAATACAATACGTGGTACTCCGTAAGTTGTTGCTTGACGCCAAACTGTTTCAGTTTGAGGCTCAACACCTGATTGCGCGTCAAGAACAGCTACAGCTCCATCAAGAACACGTAGAGAACGCTCAACTTCAACAGTGAAGTCAACGTGACCTGGAGTATCGATAATGTTGATACGGTTACCGTTCCATTGTGCAGTTGTTGCAGCAGATGTAATTGTAATTCCGCGTTCTTGCTCTTGTTCCATCCAGTCCATTTGGGAAGCACCTTCATGCGTTTCACCAATTTTATGGATTTTACCAGTGTAATAAAGAATACGTTCTGTAGTTGTCGTTTTACCAGCATCAATGTGAGCCATGATCCCGATATTACGAGTATTAGCTAAGGAGAACTCTCTTGCCATTTGTCTTTCTCCTTCCTTCTATGAATTTAATTTTATAGTATTTAATTTTACCAACGGTAGTGAGCGAATGCTTTGTTCGCTTCTGCCATTTTGTGTGTATCTTCACGTTTCTTAACTGATGCACCAGTGTTGTTAGCTGCATCCATGATTTCAGAAGCTAAACGCTCTTCCATCGTTTTTTCTCCACGAAGACGAGAGTAGTTTACTAACCAACGAAGACCTAGAGTTGAACGGCGGTCTGGACGCACCTCAACTGGTACTTGGTAGTTAGCACCACCTACACGGCGTGCTCTAACTTCTAATACAGGCATGATGTTTTTAAGTGCTTGTTCAAACACTTCGATTGGTTCATTGCCAGTACGTTCTTTAATAAGATCGAATGCAGAGTAAAGAATTTTTTGTGATTTACCTCTTTGTCCATCAACCATCATTTTGTTGATTAAACGAGTCACAAGTTTTGAATTATAAATTGGATCTGGTAATACATCTCTTTTTGAAACAGGTCCTTTACGAGGCATTAATTTTTCCTCCTTTCAAAGAAAATCATATTTTAAGTTTTAGATTATTTTTTTGCAGCTTTTGGACGCTTCGTACCGTATTTAGAACGGCCTTGCATACGATTGTTAACACCAGCAGTGTCAAGTGCACCACGAACGATGTGATAACGTACCCCTGGTAAATCTTTTACACGACCACCGCGGATAAGTACCACGCTGTGTTCTTGTAAGTTGTGACCGATACCTGGGATATAAGCTGTTACCTCGATACCGTTTGTTAAACGTACACGCGCATATTTACGTAACGCAGAGTTTGGTTTTTTCGGTGTCATTGTACCAACACGCGTACAAACACCACGTTTTTGCGGAGATGATACGTTAGTTTGTGCTTTCTTGAAGCTGTTGTAGCCTTTGTTTAGCGCTGGTGATTTTGAATTAATTTCTTTTGATTCGCGACCTTTGCGCACTAATTGGTTAATAGTAGGCATTCTATTTTTCCTCCCTTCACTTTTTCATTCCTAGTACCACACATCCAGGTGGTTCATAAATGGGTAAAAACAAAGTTCTTGCAATTGTTATGCAAAAACGAGTTTACTTTTTTAGGGCAACAGTTGCTGCTCCGACATCTATACCGCATGCTTTTCCAAGCATTTTCATCGAATCAACATATGTGATCGGAACATTCAACTCAGTAGCAGTTTCAACAACGCGCGCTGTCAAGTAAATATCCGCATCTCGAGCAATGATAATCTCTTGAATCAAATTGTGTTTCAGAGCTCTCACTGTTTGTTTCGTTCCTATAACCACAGACTTTGCCTGCATTACTTTTTCATAAGACATGGTCTATATCCTCCAGAGTTACAAGGTAACGTAGGAGCACCTTTGCTATATTATCACCTTTTAACAATTGGTGTCAACTTCTTTTGAAAAGTTTTTTAGCAAATGTTTTCCTTATTTTAAAGACTATGCTATATGACTCTTCATTTTCAACCTATTTGAACTATCATTCCATGAAATACTCACGTTTGACATAACCTTTAAAAAGCTGACTCAATAAAGTCTGCTAAGTCATTCTACTTTATTTTAAAGTGAATGATCTTGCCTTCCTTTATTGAGCCAACCTCAATAGTTATTAGTCTACTGTAACTGTTTCTTCATCCTCAGCAACTACAGGCTGTGCTTTGCGGTAACGAAGCATACCTGTACCCGCAGGGATTAGCTTACCAATAATAACATTTTCTTTCAAGCCTAATAATTCATCGCGTTTCCCTTTAATTGCAGCGTCTGTTAAGACTCTTGTTGTTTCTTGGAACGATGCTGCAGACAAGAAAGAATCTGTTTCAAGAGATGCCTTTGTAATACCTAACAGAATTGGACGTCCCGTTGCTGGTAATTTACCGTTCATTAACGCTTCTGTATTGGCAAGCGTAAATTGATGTACATCTAGTAATGTTCCTGGAAGAACCTCTGTTTCACCCGCATCTAAGACACGAACTTTGCGAAGCATCTGTCTAACCATTACTTCGATATGTTTGTCGCCAATTTCTACCCCTTGCATACGATATACTTTTTGTACTTCATGCAACAGATATTCTTGAACAGTTAACACATCTGTGACTTTCAACAATTCTTTTGGATCGATGGAACCTTCTGTTAACTCTTCGCCTCGACGTACATGTGAATCCACTTTCACTCTTAGACGTGCTGTATATGGTGCAGTATACGTACGAGACTCGACAGCCCCTTGAATCACAATTTCCTGTTGTTTATCACGAATCTCATTGATTGAAACAACTGTACCTTCAATCTCAGAAATAATCGCTTGACCTTTTGGATTTCTCGCTTCAAAAATCTCCTGAATACGAGGTAAACCTTGAGTAATATCGTCTCCGGCAACTCCACCTGTATGGAATGTACGCATCGTTAACTGAGTACCTGGTTCACCAATTGATTGTGCGGCAATTGTACCAACTGCCTCTCCGACTTCAACCGCTTGACCCGTTGCCAAGTTACGACCATAACATTTTTTACATACACCATGGCTTGTGTTACACGTAAAGGCAGAACGAATCCATACCGTTTCAATACCTAGAGATTCAATATAGTTAGCTAGGTCTTCTGTGATTAAACCATTCTCTGGGACAATAACTTCATCCGTTTCTGGGTGTTTAATCGCTTTTCTTGCATAACGTCCAACTAAACGCTCTTCAAGTGCTTCAATAATTTCTGTTCCTTCTCTTAAAGCAGAAATTTTCAAGCCGCGATCTGTACCACAATCGTCATCACGAATGATAACATCTTGCGCTACGTCTACTAAACGACGAGTTAAGTAACCAGAATCGGCAGTTTTTAGTGCTGTATCGGCAAGACCTTTACGCGCACCGTGAGTAGAGATGAAGTACTCTAATACCGTCAAACCTTCACGGAAACTTGACTTAATCGGTAACTCAATAATTCGACCAGCCGGGTTGGCCATCAATCCACGCATACCCGCAAGCTGCGTAAAGTTAGAGGCGTTACCACGGGCACCGGAATCACTCATCATAAAGATTGGGTTACGACGGTCTAAGGAATCCATCAGTTTAGATTGGATTGTATCTTTTGCCGCACTCCAAATCGCAATAACGCGATCATAACGCTCATCTTCTGTGATTAAACCACGTCTGAATTGTTTTAATACGTTATCCACTTTTTGTTGTGCTTCATCAATAATTCCTTGTTTTTCACCTAATACAACGATATCTGCTACACCAACCGTAATACCGGCTTTTGTAGAATATTTGAATCCAAGATCTTTCATGCGATCAAGCATTTTCGATGTTTCTGTAATTTTGAAACGTTTAAATACTTCCGCAATGATATTTCCAAGATATTTTTTCTTAAATGGATCAATCACTGGCTGTGCATTAATCAATTCTTGAATATTAGCACCTTTGTCCACAAAATATTTTTCCGGTGTTTTCGTTTCTAAGTTATAACGAGTTGGCTCGTTAATGTATGGGAACGAATTCGGTAAAATTTCATTGAACACTAATTTCCCAACTGTTGTTAATAACAGCTGATTATTTTGCTCTTCTGTAAACGTTTGGTTGTTTAAAGAAGAAGCTTGCACTGCACAACGAGAATGCAGGTGGACGTAACCATTTTGGTAAGCAAGTAATGCCTCATTTGTATCTTTAAAGACCATTCCCTCACCGATTGCACCTTCTCGTTCTAATGTTAGGTAGTAGTTCCCTAATACCATATCCTGAGATGGCGTTACGACTGGTTTTCCGTCTTTTGGATTCAAGATGTTTTGAGCAGCTAACATTAGCATACGTGCTTCTGCTTGCGCTTCTGAAGACAATGGTACGTGAACAGCCATTTGGTCGCCATCAAAATCGGCATTGTATGCTGTACATACAAGTGGATGCAGGCGAATCGCACGTCCTTCTACTAGCGTTGGTTCAAACGCTTGAATACCAAGTCTGTGCAGCGTTGGGGCACGGTTCAGCAATACAGGATGTTCTCTGATTACTTCTTCTAATACGTCCCAAATTTCAGGAGAGAAACGTTCAATCTTACGTTTAGCTGATTTAATATTATGTGCTAAACCTTTTTGAACAAGCTCCTTCATAACGAATGGCTTGAATAATTCAATCGCCATTTCTTTCGGTAAACCACATTGATACATTTTCAAGTTAGGCCCTACAACGATAACTGAACGACCAGAGTAGTCCACACGTTTACCAAGAAGGTTTTGACGGAATCGTCCTTGTTTACCTTTTAACATGTGAGATAATGATTTCAATGGACGATTACCTGGTCCTGTTACTGGACGACCACGACGGCCATTATCAATCAATGCATCAACAGCTTCTTGCAGCATACGTTTTTCGTTTTGAACGATAATGCTTGGTGCTCCAAGATCTAATAATCGTTTCAAACGATTATTTCGGTTAATTACACGACGATATAAATCATTTAAATCAGATGTCGCGAAACGACCACCGTCTAGTTGAACCATCGGGCGAAGCTCTGGCGGAATAACCGGCAGAACATCTAAAATCATCCATGAAGGTTCATTTCCAGAATTACGGAACGCTTCTAACACTTCTAATCGTTTAATCGCACGAGTTCTACGTTGTCCTTGAGCCGTTTTTAACTCTTCCTTCAACGCCTCTACTTCTTTTTCCGTATCAATATCTTGAAGAAGCTTCTTAATAGCTTCGGCACCCATAGCAGCTTGGAATTTCTTTCCGTACTTCTCACGGTATGCACGATACTCTTTTTCAGAAAGCAGTTGTTTCTTTTCTAAAGTTGTATCGCCTGTTTCTGTTACAACATAAGAAGCAAAGTAAATAACTTCTTCTAGTGCACGAGGAGACATATCTAATACAAGTCCCATACGGCTTGGAATACCTTTAAAATACCAAATATGTGATACAGGAGCAGCTAGTTCAATATGACCCATACGTTCACGACGAACTTTTGATCGAGTCACTTCTACGCCACAACGATCACAGACTACACCTTTATAACGAACACGTTTGTACTTACCACAGTGACATTCCCAGTCTTTCTGTGGACCAAAGATTCTTTCGCAGAATAAACCATCTTTTTCTGGCTTTAATGTACGATAGTTAATTGTTTCAGGTTTTTTCACTTCTCCATGTGACCAAGAACGAATCTTGTCCGGTGAAGAAAGACCAATCTTCATATACTCAAAATTATTAACGTCTAGCAAGGGGCCTACCTCCCTTTTAATCTCCAGGTTTTACCCTTATTGCTTATCTACATAAACAATTATAACGCAAGATTTCTCTCACGATCATCAACCATTATATGAATGAGGCTTTAACAGGCAGCACGATATGGCTACCTGTTAAAGTCATTATCTGTTCATTAATCTGTAGTAACTGAGCTAGATTGTGCTCCTACTTCAGAAGCAACCATCTCTTTTGTATCAGATTCCATGTTTAATACGTCTGATTGATTAGCGTCATCCTCATCCTCTAAATCTCGCATCTCAATTTCTCGATCTTCAGAGTTCATGATTTTAACATCTAATCCTAAGCTTTGAAGTTCCTTAATCAATACTTTGAACGATTCAGGTACACCTGGTTCCGGAACATTCTCGCCTTTAACAATTGCTTCGTATGTTTTCACACGACCAACCACATCATCCGATTTAACAGTAAGAATTTCTTGAAGTGTATACGCGGCACCATATGCTTCAAGTGCCCAAACCTCCATCTCACCGAAACGCTGTCCACCGAATTGTGCTTTACCACCAAGCGGTTGCTGCGTAACAAGAGAGTATGGTCCAGTTGAACGAGCATGAAGCTTATCGTCAACCATGTGCGCAAGTTTAATCATATACATGACACCTACGGATACACGATTGTCAAATGGTTCTCCTGAACGTCCGTCATATAATACGGTTTTCGCATCACGAGCCATACCAGCTTCTTCAATTGTTTCCCAAACATCATCTTCAGTTGCGCCATCGAATACAGGAGAAGCAACGTGAATATTAAGAGCACGAGCGGCCATACCTAGGTGTAACTCAAGTACTTGACCAATGTTCATACGTGAAGGTACGCCCAGTGGATTTAACATGATGTCAACTGGTGTGCCATCCGGTAAATACGGCATATCTTCTTCAGGAAGGATTCGGGAGATAACCCCTTTATTACCATGGCGACCGGCCATTTTATCCCCTTCATGAATTTTACGTTTTTGTACGATATACACACGCGCTAGTTGGTTTACACCTGGTGGAAGTTCGTCACCGTCTTCTCTGTTAAATACTTTAACATCCAAGACGATTCCGCCGCCGCCGTGAGGCACACGAAGAGATGTATCTCGAACTTCACGAGCTTTTTCACCAAAAATTGCATGAAGTAAACGTTCTTCTGCTGTTAGTTCTGTAACCCCTTTAGGTGTTACTTTCCCTACTAGTAGATCTCCGTCTTTTACTTCTGCACCAACACGGATAATTCCACGCTCATCAAGGTTACGAAGGGCATCTTCCCCAACGTTCGGAATATCACGTGTAATTTCTTCCGGTCCTAATTTTGTATCACGAGACTCTGATTCATACTCTTCAATATGAATCGATGTATACACATCATCTTTTACTAAACGTTCACTCATGATGATGGCATCCTCATAGTTATATCCATCCCATGTCATGAAGGCAACAAGTACGTTGCGTCCAAGCGCTAACTCACCTTTTTCCATTGAAGGACCATCGGCAAGGATTTCACCTTTTACAACTTTGTCTCCTATGCTAACAATTGGGCGTTGGTTATAACACGTTCCTTGGTTAGAACGAATAAATTTCAATAAACGGTATTTATCAAGGTTCCCCTTCACTTCTTGACCGTCTACTTCTGATACACGTCGAACCCAAATTTCGCGAGCTTCTACGTGTTCAACGATACCAGGGTGTTTACAAATAACAGCTGCACCAGAGTCTTTAGCTGATACGTACTCCATACCTGTACCTACGCGCGGCGCTTCAGGCTGCATTAATGGAACCGCTTGACGTTGCATGTTCGCTCCCATTAAAGCACGGTTGGAGTCATCGTTTTCTAAGAACGGAATACATGCTGTCGCAGCTGATACAACTTGCTTAGGAGATACGTCCATGTAATCGACACGATCGCGCGGAACTACAGTGTTTTCACCACGGAAACGAGCTACAATGCCTTCATCAAGGAATGACCCATCATCAGATAGACGTACATTCGCTTGAGCGACTACATAGTTATCTTCTTCATCTGCTGTTAAGTAATCAATTTGATTTGTGATTTTCCCTGTTTCTGGATCCACTCGGCGATATGGCGTTTCAATGAAACCATATGGATTCACTTTCGCATAACTAGACAATGAGTTAATCAACCCAATGTTTGGACCCTCAGGCGTTTCAATTGGACACATACGACCATAGTGAGAGTAGTGAACGTCACGCACTTCAAAACCAGCGCGTTCACGTGTCAAACCACCAGGTCCTAGTGCAGAAAGACGACGTTTGTGTGTCAATTCAGCAAGAGGATTCGTTTGGTCCATGAATTGAGAAAGCTGAGAACTACCAAAGAATTCTTTAATTGACGCAATAACTGGACGAATATTAATTAGCTGCTGTGGTGTAATCGTGTTTGTATCTTGAATAGACATTCTCTCACGAACAACGCGCTCCATACGAGATAATCCAATTCTAAATTGGTTCTGTAGAAGTTCACCAACAGAGCGTAAACGACGATTTCCTAAGTGGTCAATATCATCTGTAATCCCTACACCATGTAATAAGTTAAAGAAATAACTAATAGAAGAAAGAATATCAGCAGGTGTAATATGCTTCACTTCTTCCGTTACATAGGCATTACCAATTACATTAATAACTTTTTCACCATCAGGATCATTTGGTGCGTATATTTTAATTGGTTGAAGCAATGTTTCATCTTCTACTACGCCACCAGTTGGGTGATATGTTTTAAAACCAATGCCATTTTCAAGATGAGGCAAGATTTTATCTAAAATACGTCGATCTAACATCGTGCCTTTTTCAACAATAATTTCTCCTGTTTCCGGATCAATTAACGTTTCGGCAATACGTTGTCCGAATAGACGATTTTTAATGTGCAGCTTTTTGTTTATTTTATAACGACCTACGTTCGCTAAATCATATCGTTTTGGGTCAAAGAAGCGAGAAATCAACAGACTTTTAGCATTTTCGACTGTCGGCGGTTCACCTGGACGAAGACGCTCATAAATCTCAAGCAAAGCTTTTTCTACACTTTCTGTATTGTCCTTCTCAAGCGTGTTGCGTAAATATTCATTGTCACCGATTAAATCAATAATTTCTTGATCAGTACCAAAGCCTAGCGCACGCATCAATACCGTAACTGGTAATTTTCGCGTACGATCGATTCTTACATACACAACATCTTTTGCATCTGTTTCATATTCAAGCCATGCACCACGGTTTGGAATAACCGTTGCTGTAAAGCCGCGCTTCCCGTTTTTATCCATTTTCCCACTGTAATACACACTTGGAGAGCGTACTAACTGAGAAACGATAACACGTTCAGCACCATTAATAATGAATGTTCCTGTTTCTGTCATCAATGGGAAGTCACCCATGAAAACATCTTGGTCTTTTACTTCACCTGTATCTTTATTAACAAGGCGTACCTTTACACGAAGAGGTGCTGAATACGTAACATCACGCTCTTTTGATTCTTCTACTGGATACTTAGGTTCAGCCAAGCTGTAATCAATAAATTCAAGTGATAAGTTACCTGTAAAGTCCTCGATTGGAGAAATATCTTGAAACATTTCTCGAAGTCCTTCATCTAGAAACCATTGGTAAGAAGCTGTTTGAATCTCAATAAGATTTGGAAGCTCTAAAACTTCACTGATTCTTGCATAACTTCTACGTTGGCGGTGTCGTCCATACTGAACTAGTTGACCTGTCAACTGATTCACCCCTTAAATCAAGCGTTATAA
>NZ_JBALMU010000109.1:0-54277 GCF_036962285.1 Bacillus sp. JJ634 | reverse complement strand
GGACGTCGCCAAGCAAAATAGAAGAGGAGAAGACCAGCAAACTTGCTGGTCTTTTTTTATGCCGTTATAAAATGAAAATCTTGTTGATAAATTAATGAATTTCATCGATAAAGTGGGATTTTGGATAGATAAATGCTGGTATAAACCAACTTATTTATTTCTATTGAATTGATTCCAAAATTTTTTTCCTGCTAAGAAAACAGCTGAAACTGCCACAAAAAGGAGGAAAAATAGGATGAACCCTAAAATCCCTATAATTGCATCTTGAAACTCCATATGTCCCCTATTTGTTAACGCTTGTTGGATTTCAATGGCGAAGACTAGAACAACCATAAACGTAAACGTATAAAGAAAAGAGAGAATTGTAATACCAAAACGCATTTTAGCTAGGATTCTTGATAATACAAGTACAAAAAGAAAAATCATGATTCCGATTATCCCCATAACCCAAAAATGTAAATCTTTATCTGTCAAGCCGAGATTTAATGTATGATTGACGAATATTTGAATGAAATCATGAAGGTTATTTACAATATCCACTAGCATTTGAATAATTTCTTTCAATTATATTCCCCCTTAATTGTTTGATTATAGCAATTAGTGATATTCATTTGATAATTATAAGCATTTTACATATACTAAATACAATTTGCATATAGGATAAAGTAAAATAGGGACAGGAAAGGATTGTGTTTTATGAGTCAGAAAAGCAAGGAGAAGTTTGAGGTACAAGAGGGCGAAACAATTGATGCCTGTTTGGATCGCATGAAGGCAGCTGGATATTATCCAGTACGGCGTTGTGAGGAGCCGATATTTGAAGAGCAAATAAAGGACGGTAAGGTTCATTATGAGCCAATTAAAAGGAAAATTGTTTTTGAAGCAAAATTAATCCAGTAAAACACGAACATTAATGGAATGGTAATAAAATATTATTCGATATTAGCTTGACATCAAAATGCTGTGACGGTAAGATGATGATAGTTAAATAATATTTATGTATCTCATATAATCAAGGGAATAAGGCCCAAAAGTTTCTACCCAATGACCGTAAATCATTGGACTATGAGTAAAGTAGCTGACCACAGCTGAAACAGCTCAGTCTTTTTGTCTGTTTCAGAATATTGATTGTAATCGGACAGACTGCTTTCTCTTTGGAGAAAGTCTGTCCGTTTTTTATTTTCTAAAGATTTTGGAGGGGAATTTATGAAGCCAGTAGTCGGTGTCATAATGGGAAGTACTTCAGATTGGGAAACGATGAAACACGCATGCGATATATTAGAGCAACTTGAGATTCCTTATGAAAAACAAGTCGTTTCTGCACATCGGACACCGGATTTGCTATTTGAATATGCCGAAGGTGCTAAAGAAAAAGGCTTGAAGGTTATTATTGCAGGTGCAGGTGGAGCAGCTCATCTTCCAGGGATGACAGCAGCGAAGACGATTGTGCCGGTTATTGGTGTGCCTGTTCAATCGAAAGCGCTAAATGGCATGGATTCTTTGTTATCAATTGTTCAGATGCCAGGCGGCGTGCCAGTAGCTACAGTAGCGATCGGAAAGGCTGGAGCGACCAATGCTGGTTTACTTGCGGCTCAGATTCTTGGTACGACGGATGCAACTATTGCTGATAGATTAGAAGGTTTGCGAAACGAATCAAAGGAAAAGGTGTTAGCGAGCAGTGAACAGCTTAAATAATCGAGTAATTTTACCAGGGCAGACAATCGGAATTATTGGCGGCGGGCAACTTGGCAGAATGATGGCGTTGTCGGCTAAAGCATCAGGATTTAAAATTGCTGTGCTTGAACCAGCTGCAGATGGTCCATGTGCTCAAGTCGCTGATATTGAAATAAATGGGGCGTACGATGATATTGCCTCGTTGAAGAAGCTGGCGGATGTTAGTGATGTGATTACGTATGAATTTGAAAATATTAGCTTTGAAGCATTAGATTGGTTGAAGGATCATGCGTATCTTCCACAAGGTTCACAATTGTTGAAGTTAACGCAAGATCGGTTAACGGAAAAGAAAGCTATTGCCGATGCAGGAGCAATGGTGGCTCCTTATCGCGAAGTTCAAACGATATCAGATATTCATCAATATATAGAAGAATTAGGTTATCCAAGTGTATTAAAAACGACACGCGGAGGCTATGACGGAAAAGGACAGCTTGTTATTAGAGAAGAAGCTGATATTCCTCAGGCTGAACCATTATTAAAAAGTGGTGTGTGCGTGCTAGAAGCTTGGATTCCTTTTACGAAAGAGATTTCTGTCATTGTGACGCGAAATGCATTTGGTGATTGTCAACAGTTCCCCGTTGCTGAAAATATTCATGTGGACAATATTCTACATAAAAGTATTGTTCCAGCGCGCATTAGTGAAATGGCTGAGCAACGTGCGATTGAGCAGGCATCTAAGCTTGCTGAAGCATTTGAATTAGTAGGTACGCTAGCAGTGGAAATGTTTTTGACAGAAGATGATAATATTATTATTAATGAATTAGCACCACGACCACATAATTCTGGGCATTATACAATGGAGGCTTGTGAAACGTCGCAGTTTGAACAACATGTTCGTGCGGTTTGCAACTGGCCATTAGGAAATACAGAATTATTAAAGCCGGTAGTGATGGTTAATATTTTAGGTGAACACCTTGAGCCACTCTTGCAAGAAATTCCAACGCGTAAAGATTGGAAAATTCATTTGTACGGTAAAGCGGAAGCTAAGATTAAGCGAAAAATGGGGCATGTGAATATTTTGCGCCCAACGGTTGAGGAAGCTTTGCACGAAAGTAATCAGAGTGGGATATGGAAGTAATTAGTTGAAACGGAGGATGAAATAATGATTGAACGTTATACTCGCCCAGAAATGGGAGCAATTTGGACGGAAGAAAACCGCTTTAAGGCGTGGTTAGAAGTAGAAATTTTGGCGTGTGAAGCTTGGTCTGAACTTGGTGTTATTCCAAAAGAAGATGTGAAACTTCTTCGTGAAAACGCAACATTTGATATTGATCGCATTAATGAAATTGAAAAAGAAACTCGTCATGACGTGGTGGCATTTACACGTGCGGTATCGGAGACAGTTGGAGAAGAGCGTAAATGGGTTCATTATGGCCTAACGTCAACAGATGTTGTCGATACAGCTCTTTCTTATTTAATTAGACAAGCGAACGATATTCTATCGAAAGACTTAAATAATTTTGTTGAAATCTTAAAAAATAAAGCAAAAGAACATAAATATACTGTTATGATGGGACGTACGCACGGTGTGCATGCTGAACCAACTACATTTGGCCTAAAGCTTGGTCTTTGGTATGAAGAAATGAAACGTAATGTAGAACGTTTTGAAGCAGCTAGAAAGACAATTGAGTTCGGGAAAATGTCTGGAGCTGTTGGAACATACGCAAACATTGATCCATTCGTTGAGCAGTATGTATGTGAGAAATTAGGCTTACAAGCAGCACCAATTTCTACACAAACGTTACAACGTGATCGTCATGCGCACTATATGAGCACATTAGCCCTTATTGCAACATCAATTGAAAAATTTGCAACAGAAGTTCGCGGATTACAAAAAAGTGAAACACGTGAAGTAGAAGAGTTCTTCGCAAAAGGTCAAAAAGGATCTTCTGCTATGCCGCATAAACGTAATCCAATCGGTTCTGAAAATATGACAGGTATGGCACGTGTTATTCGTGGATATATGATGACAGCTTACGAAAATGTGTCATTATGGCATGAACGTGACATCTCTCATTCATCTGCAGAGCGCGTTATTTTACCAGATGCAACGATTGCTTTGAACTACATGTTAAATCGTTTTAGCAACATTGTTAAAAACTTAACAGTTTATCCGGAAAATATGAAACGCAATATGGACCGTACACTAGGTCTCATTTTCTCTCAGCGAGTACTACTTGCTTTAATTGATAAAGGACTTGTTCGTGAAGAAGCTTACGATACTGTACAACCAAAAGCGATGCAAGCGTGGGAATTACAAGTTCCGTTCCGCAGCTTAATCGAAAAAGATGATAAAATTACGAGCTTATTGACAAAAGAAGAACTAGATGATTGTTTCGATCCAACATATCATCTGAAAAATGTCGATGTAATTTTTGACCGTTTAGGATTGTAAGAAACAAACAAGCGTTTAATCGAAAATGAATTAAACGCTTGTTATCACGAAAATACTTAATTGTATTATTCCTAATATTCAATATGGAGGACAGACAGATGGAGAAACGAGAATTGCTTTATGAAGGAAAAGCTAAACGAATTTATGCAACGGATAATAATGAGGTTGTATGGGTGGAGTTTAAGGACTCGGCAACAGCTTTTAATGGAGAAAAGAAATCAGAAATCGAAGGTAAAGGGGCTTTAAATAATCAAATTACAAGTTTATTATTTGCGAAGCTAAAGGAAGAAAATATTCCTTCTCACTTTATTGAAAAGATTTCTGAACGAGAACAGCTTGTAAAAAAGGTTGAGATTATTCCGCTTGAAGTAGTCATTCGTAATACAGCTGCTGGTAGTTTTTCTAAACGCTTAGGTGTTGAAGAAGGTACACCATTAAAAAAACCGTTAGTGGAGTTTTATTATAAAGACGATTCACTTGGTGATCCTCTGTTAACTGAAGACCATATTGAAGAGCTAGAGATTGCAAGTCGTGAAGAAATTGCGATTTTAAAAGAAAAAGGACTAGAAGTAGATCGAGTTCTATCCGTATTTTTCGAAGAATTGGGAATAAAATTAATTGACTTTAAATTAGAGTTTGGGAAAACATCAGATGGCGCGATTTTATTGGCGGATGAAATTTCTCCAGATAATTGCCGCTTTTGGGATGCTAAAACAAACGAGAAAATGGATAAAGACGTATTCCGTCGAGATTTAGGAAATTTAACAGACGCATATAAGAAAATTTTAGCTAAGCTGGAGGGTATTCAACATGTATAAGGTTAAAGTATATATCACACTAAGAGAAAGCGTACTAGATCCTCAAGGAGCGGCTGTTCAACAATCGCTTCATACATTAACGTACAATGAAGTAAGCGATGTACGTATCGGGAAATACATCGAGCTAACAATTGATAAAACAGAACGTGATTTAGATCAATTGGTTAAAGAAATGTGTGAAAAGTTATTAGCGAATACGGTTATTGAAGACTATCGTTATGAAGTTGAGGAGGTTGTCGCTCAATGAAGTTTGCCGTAATTGTTTTCCCAGGCTCAAATTGTGATGTTGATATGTTCCATGCAATTAAAGATGCTCTTGGAGAAGAAGTAGAATATGTTTGGCATTCAGCCGACAATCTTGATGAATACGACGGCATTCTTCTACCAGGTGGTTTCTCGTATGGGGATTACTTGCGTTGTGGAGCGATTGCTCGTTTCTCTAACGTCATGGCGGAAGTAGTAAAGGCAGCAGAGGCTGGCAAACCAGTTCTTGGCGTTTGTAACGGATTCCAAATCTTACTTGAGGCAGGATTGCTTCCAGGTGCGATGCGTCGCAATGACGGTTTAAAATTCATTTGCCGTAATGTAGAACTTCAAGTAGCGAACAATGAAACAATGTTTACAACAAGCTACGAGGCGAATGAAACCATTACTGTGCCAATTGCACATGGTGAAGGAAATTACTACTGTGACGAAGCAACACTTGCTGAATTAAAAGAAAATAAACAAATCGTCTTTACGTATGCGGGTACAAACCCGAACGGAAGTCTTGAAGATATTGCAGGTATTACAAATAAACAAGGGAATGTACTTGGCATGATGCCACACCCTGAACGTGCCGTTGATGAGTTGCTTGGCAGCACAGACGGCTTAAAGATTTTTCAATCCATCGTAAAAAACTGGAGGGAAACACATGTTGTTACAGCTTGAACCAAATCCGGAGATGATTAAATCCGAACGCATCTACGCAGAAATGGGACTTTCCGATTCGGAATTTGCCATGGTGGAGAAAATCTTAGGCAGACTGCCAAACTACACGGAAACAGGATTGTTTTCAGTTATGTGGTCAGAGCATTGTTCTTATAAAAACTCCAAGCCTATTTTAAAGAAGTTCCCAATTACAGGGGAAAAAGTGCTTCAAGGACCTGGTGAAGGTGCAGGAATCGTCGATATCGGCGATAACCAAGCAGTTGTTTTCAAAATTGAAAGCCACAACCACCCATCAGCTATTGAACCATATCAAGGAGCTGCAACAGGAGTCGGCGGAATCATTCGTGACGTTTTCTCAATGGGTGCACGTCCAATTGCGATGCTAAACTCATTACGTTTCGGTGAATTAGATAATGATCGTGTAAAGTATTTATTTAAAGAAGTAGTAGCTGGAATTGCAGGCTATGGAAACTGTATCGGAATTCCGACAGTCGGCGGTGAAGTTCAATTTGATCCATCATATGAAGGAAATCCGCTTGTTAATGCAATGTGTGTGGGCTTAATTAACCATGAAGATATTAAAAAAGGTCAAGCACACGGCGTTGGTAATACGGTTATGTATGTAGGAGCGAAAACAGGTCGTGACGGTATTCACGGTGCTACATTTGCTTCTGAAGAACTTTCAGAGGATTCAGATGAGAAGCGTCCAGCGGTTCAAGTTGGGGACCCATTCATGGAGAAACTACTTCTTGAAGCATGTCTTGAATTGATTCAATCAGATGCCTTAGTTGGAATTCAAGATATGGGTGCAGCGGGCTTAACAAGTTCATCTGCTGAAATGGCAAGTAAAGCAGGTTCTGGGATTACGATGAATCTTGATCTTGTTCCACAACGTGAAACAGGCATGACAGCATACGAAATGATGCTTTCTGAATCACAAGAGCGTATGTTAATTGTTGTGAAAAAAGGTCGCGAACAAGAAATCGTCGATCTATTTACGAAATATGATTTAGAAGCGGTATCTGTTGGGGAAGTAACAGATGATAAAAACTTAACGCTATATCACCAAGGCCAAATTGTTGCACAAGTACCAGTTGATGCATTA
The DNA here is from genome assembly GCF_036962285.1 of Bacillus sp. JJ634. NCBI lineage: Bacteria > Bacillati > Bacillota > Bacilli > Caryophanales > Bacillaceae > Bacillus > Bacillus sp. JJ634. The sequence continues at coordinate 47,298 of NZ_JBALMU010000109.1, read as the reverse complement.
GCCGAAGATGCGCCAGTTTATCATAAACCATCAAGCGAACCACAACGATTCCGTGACTTCCAAGCGATGGAACCAAAAGTACCAGCTGTTACGGATTATAAAGAAACGTTACTTGCTCTTTTACAACAACCAACGATTGCAAGCAAAGAGTGGGTATATGATCAATATGATTATATGGTTCGTACAAATACGGTTATTGCACCAGGTTCTGACGCAGCAGTTGTACGTGTACGCGGCACAAATAAAGCATTAGCGATGACAACAGATTGTAACTCTCGCTATTTATACTTAGATCCGGAAACAGGTGGGAAAATTGCGGTAGCGGAAGCAGCGCGTAACATTATTTGTTCTGGTGCTGAGCCACTTGCAATTACAGACTGCTTAAACTTTGGTAATCCAGAGAAACCAGAAATTTTCTGGCAATTAGAAAAAGCAGCAGACGGCATGAGCGATGCTTGCCGTACATTAAGCACGCCTGTTATCGGTGGAAACGTTTCATTATATAACGAAACAAATGGTGAAGCTGTGTACCCGACTCCAGTTGTTGGGATGGTTGGTCTTGTGAAAGATGTAAAACATATTACTACACAGTCTTTCAAAAATGAAGGTGACTTCATCTATGTAGTAGGCGAAGCGAAGCCTGAATTTGGAGGAAGTGAGCTTCAAAAATTGACTGAAGGTGAAATTTTCGGTCGCGCACCAGAAATCGATTTAGCTGTAGAACAAGCACGTCAGCAACAAATTTTAGCAGCTATTCAAGCAGGACTAATCAAGTCAGCTCATGATGTTGCTGAAGGTGGTTTGGCTATAGCTCTTTCTGAATCATTATTTGGTGAAAAAGCGCTTGGTGCATCAGTTACTGTGACTGGTGAAGCAGTAACAGCTCTTTTCAGTGAAACACAATCACGTTTCTTAATATCTGTAAGTCCTGAAAACCAAGCTGCATTTGAAGCAGCTGTGAAAGATGCAGTACAAATCGGTACGGTAACAAATGATGCAACATTACGTATTTCTGCAGAAGAAACAACACTAGTAGAAGCGAATGTACAAGAATTACAAACAGCTTGGAAAGGAGCTATCCCATGCTTGCTGAAATAAAAGGCTTAAACGAAGAGTGTGGTGTTGTCGGGATTTGGGGACATCCAGATGCAGCTCAATTAGCTTATTACGGGCTTCATAGCTTGCAGCATCGTGGTCAAGAGGGAGCGGGAATCGTCACAACAGACGGTTCTACGCTTTCGATTTCAAAAGGCGAGGGACTTGTTACAGAGATTTTTACAGCGGAGAAAATGAAAGAACTATCTGGCTCTGGTAAAGCAGCGATTGGTCATGTAAGGTATGCAACGGCAGGCGGCGGCGGCTATCAGAATGTCCAACCGTTCTTATTCCAATCGATTACAGGCGGGTTGGCACTTGCTCATAACGGAAACTTAGTGAATGCAACTCAATTGAAAGCACAGTTAGAGGGTCAAGGCAGTATCTTTCAAACAACTTCCGATACAGAAGTATTGGCACATTTAATTAAGCGCTCAGGTTTTCCTACTTTGAAGGAATCAGTGAAGAATAGCCTAAGTTTAATAAAAGGTGCGTATGCCTTCATTATTTTAACGGAAACAGAAATGATTTTAGCATTGGATCCGCACGGTCTTCGTCCACTTTCACTTGGGAAAATTGGCGATGCGTATATTGCAGCGTCTGAAACATGTGCGCTTGATATTGTCGGAGCTGAATTTGTTCGTGATATTGAGCCTGGAGAGCTTGTTGTGATCAATGATGAAGGAATTACATCAGAGTTTTTCTCCAAGTCTAGTCAACGTGCGATGTGTGCAATGGAGTATGTATATTTCTCTCGTCCTGATAGTAATATTGATGGAATTAATGTTCATACAGCTCGAAAAAATCTTGGTAAACAGTTAGCAAAAGAAGCAAAAATCGAGGCGGATGTTGTGACTGGTGTACCGGATTCAAGTATTTCAGCAGCGATTGGATATGCTGAGGCAACGGGCATTCCATACGAAATGGGCTTAATTAAAAACCGCTATGTCGGTCGAACATTTATTCAACCTTCTCAGTCTCTTCGTGAACAAGGGGTAAAGATGAAACTTTCTCCTGTTCGTGGAGTAGTAGAAGGAAAACGTGTTGTTATGGTTGATGACTCAATTGTACGTGGAACAACAAGTCGTCGTATTGTAAATATGTTGAAGGATGCCGGTGCGAAAGAAGTGCATGTAGTTATTAGTTCACCACCGATTAAGAATCCTTGCTTCTACGGAATTGATACATCGACAACGTCAGAATTGATTGCTAGTTCTAAATCAATCGAAGAAATTCGTGAGCTAATTGGTGCGGATTCTTTAACGTTTTTAAGCGTGGAAGGAATGGTCGAAGCAATTGGTCGTCCATTCGCTGGAGAGACACGTGGTTCTTGTCTTGCCTGTTTCACAGGGAACTATCCAACAGAGGTTTATGATTACGAGCTTGAAACAGTTAAATGCTAACACTTATTAGGTCCCGGTTAGAGGGGCCTAATAAGTGAAGCTTTACTTTAGATAATTTTTAACTAGTACCAACATTTAGCTCTAGGCGCCCTCGGCTTGAGGTCATAAGCTGATAGCCAGGCGTCTTACGCTTTTCTAATAATTAGGAGGTTTCTTGATGGCTAACGCATATAAGCAAGCTGGTGTGGATATCGAAGCTGGCTATGAGGCAGTAAATCGGATGAAAAAACATGTAGCACGCACTATGCGCCCTGAAGTAATGAACGGTCTGGGCGGTTTTGGGGGCATGTTTGATTTATCTTCTTTAGGATTAAAAGAGCCTGTTCTTGTTTCAGGTACGGATGGAGTCGGCACGAAATTATTACTTGCTTTCATGATGGACAAGCACGATACAATCGGAATTGATGCTGTAGCGATGTGTGTCAATGATGTAGTGGTACAAGGCGCTGCTCCTCTTTACTTCCTTGACTATATCGCTTGTGGAAAAGCAGATCCTGCTCGCATTGAAATGATTGTTAAAGGTGTAGCAGAAGGTTGCGAGCAAGCTGGTTGTGCATTAATTGGCGGCGAAACAGCAGAAATGCCAGGTATGTATGAGATTGAAGAGTATGATGTAGCAGGCTTTACAGTAGGTGCTTGTGAAAAATCACGTTTAATAACAGGAGAAAATATTGCAGAGGGCGATGTGTTAATCGGTCTTGCTTCAAGTGGTATTCATAGTAATGGCTATTCTCTTGTACGTAAAGTTCTTCTTGAAGATGCCGGAATGAAGTTACAAGATTTTGTTCCAGAGTTTGGTCGTACATTAGGTGAAGAATTATTAACACCAACAAAAATTTATGTTCGTTCCATCTTATCAACATTGGAAAAATACGAATTAAAAGGACTTGCTCATATTACTGGCGGCGGTTTTATCGAGAATATTCCACGTATGCTTCCAGAAGGAACAGGCGTTGACATTCAACTAGGAAGCTGGACTATTCCAACTGTGTTCAATTACCTTGAAGAAAAAGGGCAATTACAACAACAAGAAATGTTTAATATTTTTAACATGGGAATCGGTATGGTTGCTGTCGTGAAAAAAGAAGAAGCAGAACAAGTACTTGCTCATTTTGAACAATGTGGAGAAACAGCTTCTATTATTGGGACAGTTGTTGCTGGTGAAGGAGTGTCCTTCAGCTGATGAAAAAAATTGCGGTTTTTGCATCAGGGAATGGATCGAACTTTCAATCCGTTATAGATGCCATTAAAGCAGGGAAACTTGCAGCTGAAATTGGTCTCGTTGTCTGTGATAAAGAGGAAGCTTTTGTGCTTGAGCGCGCAAAGGCGGAAAAGGTAGAAGCATTTAGCTTTTCACCGAAAAATTATCCGAGCAAAGAGGCCTTTGAAATGGAAATTTTAGAAAAACTGCGTGAACGGGATATTGACTTTATTGTTCTAGCAGGCTATATGCGTTTAATTGGCCCAACTCTTCTACAGGCATATTCACATCGAATGGTTAATATTCATCCATCTCTTTTGCCCGCTTTTCCAGGTAAGGATGCGATTGGACAAGCATTTCAAGCTCGCGTGAAACTAACCGGAGTGACCATTCATTATGTCGATGAAGGAATGGACACAGGGCCAATCATTGCCCAAAGAGCTGTACCAGTACTTGATGATGACACAAGAGAAACGTTGCAAACACGGATACAAGAAACGGAACATGAGATGTATCCTGCTGTTTTAGCGGAACTATTTCAAAAATAATGCTACATATGGAGGGACAAACACAAATGACAAAGCGTGCTTTAATTAGTGTATCGGATAAAACAGGGGTTGTAGAGTTCGCAAAAGGGTTAAAAGAAGCTGGTTTTGACATTATCTCAACAGGTGGTACAAGTAAAACACTTCAAGAAAACGGAATTGAAGTAATCGGAATTAGTGAAGTAACGGGATTCCCGGAAATTTTAGATGGTCGTGTTAAAACTCTACATCCGAATGTTCACGGAGCAGTATTAGCGAAGCATGGTGATGCCGATCATGCAGCTCAATTAAAAGAGCATAATATTGAGCCTATTCAATTAGTATGTGTAAACTTATATCCTTTCCAAGCAACAATTGCTAAACCAGACGTAACAGTAGAAGATGCGATTGAAAACATCGATATCGGTGGACCGACAATGCTTCGTTCTTCTGCTAAAAACCATGAGTATGTAACAGTTGTTGTAGATTCGGCAGATTACGATACAGTTTTAGCAGAATTAAAAGAGAATGGCGCAGTATCAAAAGCAACGAATCGTCGCTTAGCAGCAAAAGTGTTCCGTCATACAGCAGCATATGATGCAGTTATTTCTGAATACATGACAGAGCTTGCTGGAGAAGAAAATCCGGAATCGTTAACGGTTACTTATGAGTTAAAGCAATCTTTACGTTATGGTGAAAACCCACACCAAAAAGCAGCTTTTTATAAAAAGCCACTTGGTTCTGTTTTCTCTATTGCGGAGGCAAAACAATTGCACGGTAAAGAACTTTCTTATAACAACATTAATGATGCAGATGCTGCATTGCAAATTGTTCAAGAATTCACGGAGCCAGCGGCGGTAGCGGTGAAACATATGAACCCATGTGGTGTAGGAACTGGTGAAACTATTCTTGAAGCATATGAAAAAGCATACGAAGCTGACTCAACTTCTATTTTTGGCGGCATTATCGCGTTAAACCGTGAAGTAGATAAAGCAACAGCTGAAAAACTTCATGAAATCTTCTTAGAAATTATTATTGCGCCAAGCTTCTCTGACGAGGCGATTGAAGTATTAACAAGTAAGAAAAATATTCGTTTGTTAACGGTGGATTTTGAAGCAGCGAAAAAACCAGAACGCAAACTTACTTCTATCGAAGGCGGCGTGCTAGTTCAAGACCGTGATGCGTACAGCTTGAAGGATGCAGATGTGAAAGTTGTCACAAAACGCGAACCAACAGCTGAAGAGTGGAAAGCACTTGAACTTGGTTGGAAAGTTGTAAAACATGTGAAATCAAATGCTATCGTTGTAACAGACAATCAAATGACTCTTGGTGTTGGTGCTGGTCAAATGAACCGTGTTGGTGCAGCAAAAATTGCTTTAGAGCAAGCAGGAGAAAAAGCAAAAGGAAGCGCACTTGCTTCAGATGCATTCTTCCCAATGGATGATACAGTAGAAGCAGCAGCACAAGCTGGTGTAACAGCTATTATCCAAACAGGCGGATCAATCAGAGATGAAGATTCTATTAAAAAAGCAGATGAGTATGGTATTGCGATGGTATTCACAGGAGTTCGTCACTTTAAACATTAATAAATAAGGAGGTTTGTTTATGAATGTATTAGTTATTGGTCGAGGCGGTCGTGAACACGCGATTGCTCGCAAACTTTCTGAAAGTAAGTCTGTAGAAAAAGTGTTTGTTGCACCAGGTAACCCAGGTATGACAGACGTAGCAGAGCTTGTTGCGATTGACGAAACAAATCATGCAGAACTTGTTGCATTTGCAAAAGAGCAAAACATTGAACTAACATTTATTGGTCCTGAGATTCCATTATTAAATGGATTAGCAGATGATTTTACAGAAGCAGGTTTAACTGTATATGGTCCGAACAGCAAAGCAGCGGTCATTGAAGGTAGTAAATCATTTGCCAAAGATTTAATGAAAAAATATGACATTCCAACAGCATTTTACGAAACGTTTACCGATTATGAAAGTGCGAAAGCATATATTGAAAAAGTCGGTGCACCAATCGTAATTAAAGCGGACGGCTTAGCAGCTGGTAAAGGTGTTGTCGTAGCGATGACTCTTGAGGAAGCATTAGAAGCAGTTCATGATATGCTTGTTGATGCAAAATTTGGTGAAGCAAGTGCAAAAGTTGTAGTGGAGGAATTTTTGGACGGTGAAGAATTCTCATTAATGGCTTTTGTAAACGATACAAAAGTGTACCCGATGGTAATCGCTCAAGACCATAAACGTGTGTTTGATGGAGATAAAGGTCCAAACACAGGTGGAATGGGTGCCTATTCTCCTGTGCCGCAAATTTCTGATGAAGTAGTAGCGAAAGCAGTTGAAACGATTCTTCAGCCAACAGTGAATGCGATGGTAGCTGAAGGACGCAGCTTTACAGGTATTTTGTATGCAGGACTTATTCATACGGCAAAAGGTACAAAGGTTATTGAATTCAATGCGCGTTTCGGAGATCCGGAAACACAAGTGGTGCTTCCACGTTTGAAAACGGATTTCGTAGAAGTATTACAAGCTGTATTAGCTGGTGAAGATATTGCGATTGAATGGCATGAGGAAGCGGTCCTTGGGGTTGTTGTTGCAGCAGAAGGCTATCCTGGTGATGTAAAGAAAGGATCAGTTATTACTGGTCTGGACAAAATTAGTGATAACGCCCATGTGTATCATGCTGGAACAGTGAAAAATAGCGATGGCCAATTTGTTTCGAATGGTGGTCGTGTATTGCTTGTAGCAGCAAAAGGTAAGGACTTGCTATCTGCTCAACAAGAAGTATATCAACAAGTTGAGAACATCTCAAAAGATGGCCTATTTTGGCGCAGCGATATCGGATATCGTGCGATTGGTATCAAAGCATAATCCATATAAACAGAAAGACGAGCATCGAATGGTGATGCTCGTCTTTTGCATGATTTAATGTGAGGCTTCATTGTGACGATTCGATTGCTCATCTTTTTCAGTAATATCCTCTGGAAGAAAGTTTTTTATAGCATCTGCTACTTGAGAGTCTTTTGGTTCAGATGAGTCAACGGAGTCTCGTTGCTGCATTAAGTCGACGATTGGACAATAGCGAAGAATCCCTTCCCCAATTTTCATGCCAGCCATCATGGCAACGAATAAATACGATTCTTTCCATGGTTTTTTCACCATTTTAGCGATTGCCCAAGCTAATACTGTAAAACCACAAGTAATACGTAATAAAGAGTTAAGGATACTGATATTCCGTTCAAACTTCATTTTGCCATCTTCCCTTCATAAAAATTTAACAGTAATAGGAGATAAGTTTACTGTGTTTAGCTAAATAAATGTGATACTATAAACATACAATTAATCGGATGTTACCACACTTTGTTTCAGATACTTTATGGGGGGATGTTCATGTTAGAACAACGCTATAGGTGGAAAAATAAACATCTGCGAGAGCATATTGAGGTGCTGGATGGTCAGCGTGCACCACATCTTTTATTAACAAATGCTACGTATTTAAATCAAACGATGCGACAATGGATTACAGCAAACATTTGGATTTACGATGACCGAATTGTCTATGTTGGAAATAACCTTCCTGAGATTACAGATGGTTGCGAAGTGGTAGATTGTACCGGACAAGTTTTAGTATCGGGATATATTGAACCACATGCACATCCATTTCAGTTATATAATCCCCATTCTTTTAGCCACTATACATCATCTTTTGGAACGACAACACTTATCAATGACAACTTGCTATTGCTCCTTCAATTGAATAAAAAGAAAGCGTTTTCTTTTCTGAGGGAACTTCGAAATATCCCAACATCAATGTATTGGTGGATGCGCTTTGACTCCCAAACAGAATTAAATGAGGAGGAGAGCTTTATTTCTCATAGTGCTGTAAAGTCTTGGCTTGAGCATGATGCTGTTCTTCAAGGGGGAGAGTTAACAGGGTGGCCGCGATTGTTAGCGGGGGATGACATGATGCTTCACTGGATTCAAGAAGCAAAACGAATGCGCAAAAAAATTGAAGGGCATTTTCCGGGAGCATCTGAGAAAACATTAGCGAAAATGATGTTGTTCGGGGTAGATAGTGACCATGAGGCGATGACGGGGGAAGAAGTGATGAATCGTCTGCTGCAGGGCTATTCTGTATCTTTAAGATATTCATCGATTCGACCGGATTTACCTAAATTACTACAGGAAATTCATGAATTGGGTATTGATCAATATGATCATCTTTTTTTAACAACAGATGGTTCCCCGCCTTCTTTTTATGAGCAGGGGTGTATGGATGTATTAATTAAACTAGCGATTGAGAATGGCGTTCCTATTATTGATGCTTATAATATGGCTACTATAAATATTGCTCGCTATTATAATATTGATTATTTGCATGGCAATATTGCAACGGGGCGAGTAGCGAATATTAACTTTTTAACGGATGCTATGAACCCAGCACCTGTGTCTGTACTGGCGAAAGGAAAATGGGTGAAACGAGATGGTATTTCTATGGAGCTGGACCGACCAATTAGTTGGCAAGAGTTCAGTTTTGACCGACTTGAATTAGATTGGCAATTAGATCTTGCAGAGGACTTTGAATTTTCGATGCCATTTGGAATTGAAATGATGAATAATGTAATTACGAAGCCTTATTCAATTGCTTGTGATGTTGGAAACGAAGAATTGCCTTTTGATCATGATGAGTGCTTTTTTATGCTGATTGACCGGGAAGGGAAATGGAGAATTAATACAATTCTAAAAGGGTTCGCTAATAGACTATGTGGGTTTGCAGCGTCATACACTAGTACAGGCGACATTATTTTGATTGGGAAACGGAAAAAAGATATGCTTGCTGCTTTTAATCGTATGAAAGAATTAGGTGGTGGTATCGTTATTGCAGAATACGGAGAAATCATTGGTGAGCTGCCTCTTGTATTAAGAGGAGTAATGTCTGATAAATCTGTTCCTGAATTGATTCAAGAGGAAAATTGGATTAAACAATTATTAAGGGAAAGAGGCTATCGGTTTGCAGATCCGATTTATACGCTGCAATTTTTCTCGACGACTCATTTGCCTTATATTCGTGTTACGCAAAGAGGGCTTTATGATGTTATGAATAAAACTGTACTCTTTCCTACTATAATGCGTTAAAATATAAAAGAAACCAGAGGAGTGGGATGATGAAATGTAACATCGTGCTGTGTCTATTGGTTGCAGGGGTATTGATAACGGGTTGTTCGAAAAAGGAAGAAGTTCAGGAGCCGGTTCCAGTAGAAGAGGATGTACCAAGGGAAGAAGCTGAAGCTCCCGAATTCGTTCATACTTACCCATTAACTGGTGTCGGTACAAATGATTCGATCGATCAGCGCGCGGTTGCAGTGATGGTAAATAATCATACGAAAGCTCGTCCACAGTCCGGTCTTACCAAAGCGGATATTGTTTATGAAATGCTGGCGGAAGGCGAAGTTACACGATTATTAGCGGTATATCAAAGCGAAAAACCAGAACAAGTAGGCCCAATTCGTAGTGCACGTGACTATTATATAGAGCTTGCTAAAGGATTAGATTGTATTTATGTTTGTCATGGAAATAGTCCAGATGCTGAGAGTATGCTTAAACAAGGATATATCGATCATTTGAACGGTTTGTATTATGATGGTACGCTATTTAAGCGTTCGAGTGAACGAAAAGCTCCGCATAATTCTTATATTAGTTTTGAAAATATTGAAAAGGGAGCAATGGAAAAGGGGTATAATTTGACTGGTGCTCCAGCCTCTTTCGTTTTTTTAAATAAAGAAGAGATAAAAAGGTTAGAAGGAGATTCCGTGACAAAAGTTAGTATTAACTATGGATTTCCGGCCTATAATACGCAGTTTGAGTATGATGTACAACAAGGAAAATATAAAAGATATTCAAACGGTGAGCAAACAAAGGAGGCAACGACATCTGTTCCTGTACTTGTTGATAATGTCTTGATTATTGAGACAGCACATCGAGTAATAGATAAAGTTGGCCGCCGCGATATTGACCTGCAAAGTGGAGGGAAAGGCTATCTGCTTCAAAAAGGGAAAGTGAAGGAAGTAGAATGGATAAATAAAGACGGAAGAATCGTTCCAGTTTCAAATGGGGTAGATGTTGGCTTGATTCCAGGGAAAACGTGGGTTAACATTATACCGAACCAACCAGGGTTGACCCAAAACGTAACCTTGAATGCTGCTGGAAATTGAGGAGGAAGTATTATGCAAATCGATAAGATAAGAGGAAAGGAAACCGATCAGTTATTCAAAGCGATCCAGTCCTTACGTGATCTTGATGAATGCTATCGATTTTTCGATGATTTATGTACGGTAAATGAAATCCAATCCTTAGCGCAGCGACTTGAGGTAGCTCGTATGCTTGAAGAAGGGAAAACGTATCATAAAATCGAAACAGAAACAGGAGCTAGTACAGCAACGATTTCTCGTGTGAAACGTTGTTTAAATTATGGAAATGATGCGTACTCAATGGCGCTTAGCCGTATTAAAGAGGAACCAACTGAATGATAATAAAAGGACTAGAAAAAGCCGAGGAATCGTTCCCGGCTTTTCTTTGAGTTCTAAAAAATCTTAGTGCTATAATGGTGTAATGGCAGAAGAGAATGGAGGATAACTATGTACGATTTTCGCGAGTGGAAACATGTGTTTAAGCTCGATCCTAATAAAGAAATAACAGATGAAGATCTTGAAAAAGTGTGTGAATCGGGGACAGACGCCATATTAGTTGGTGGGACAGATGGAGTAACGTTAGAAAATGTTCTGCATTTAATGGCTCGTGTTCGCCGCTATACTGTGCCATGTGTGCTGGAGGTTTCGTCTATTGAAACCGTTACACCGGGATTTGATTTATATTTTATTCCGAGTGTACTCAATAGTAAGAATCCGGACTGGATGATGGGGATGCATCAAAAAGCGGTCAAGGAATATGGGTTACTGATGAATTGGGATGAAGTATTTGTTGAAGGGTACTGTATTTTAAACGCAGAGTGCAAAGCTGCACAATTAACTGAGGTGAATACAATGCTTGATGAGGAAGATGTGGCGGCCTATGCGATGGTGGCTGAAAAGATGTTTAACTTGCCGATTTTCTATTTGGAATACAGTGGGAACTATGGAGATGTGTCGGTTGTTCAAGCGGCTAAAGAGAACCTAGAAAATACGGTTCTTTTTTATGGTGGAGGTATTACGTCAGCTCATCAAGCAAGCGAAATGGCTCAATTTGCTGATGTTGTCGTTGTTGGTAATATTGTCTATGACGATTTACAAGCTGCTTTAGAGACAGTTAAGGCTGTTAAATAGCTATAGATGTAGTATAATTTAAGAACAAATGTTCGTTAGGTGGTGCAATGATGCAATTTTTAGTAGAGAAATTATTAAACGGGTTGAATCAACAGCAGCAACAAGCAGTTAAAGCAACAGAAGGTCCTCTATTAATTATGGCAGGGGCAGGAAGCGGAAAGACACGTGTGCTGACTCATCGAATTGCTTATTTAATGGTAGAGAAGCAAGTCGCGCCGTGGAATATTTTAGCCATTACGTTTACAAATAAAGCCGCGCGCGAAATGAAAGAACGAATTCGCAGCATTTTAGGGGGAACGTCTGATGATATTTGGATTTCAACGTTTCACTCGATGTGTGTTCGAATTTTACGCCGGGATATCGATCGCATGGGCTTTAGCCGCAATTTTTCAATATTGGATACAACGGATCAGCAATCTGTGATTAAACAAATTTTAAAAGATCGCAATATGGATCCAAAGAAAAATGATTACCGCTCGATTTTAGGAAGCATCAGTTCGGCGAAAAATGAGCTGGTTACGCCGGAGGAATATGCGAAAACAGCGGCTGATTTTTATACGCAATCTGTATCTGATGTGTATACCGAATATCAAAAACGACTTCGTAAAAATCAAGCCCTCGACTTCGACGATTTAATTATGATGACCATTCAATTATTTCAACGTGTTCCAGAAGTGCTTGAATATTATCAGCGGAAATTTCAATATATTCACGTTGATGAGTATCAGGACACGAATCGCGCACAATACATGCTTGTAAAGCTATTAGCTTCACGTTTTCGTAATCTATGCGTAGTGGGAGATTCGGATCAATCCATCTACCGCTGGCGTGGCGCGGATATCGCGAACATTTTATCTTTTGAAAAAGATTATCCGAATGCAACGATGATTTTCTTGGAACAAAACTATCGTTCAACGAAACGGATTTTGGAAGCTGCCAATAAGGTGATTGAGAATAATCGTAACCGTAAACCAAAAAATCTTTGGACAGAAAATCTGGAAGGCGAGAAAATTTTCTATTATCGTGCAGATAGTGAGCAAGGAGAAGCACAGTTTGTAGCTGGAAAAATTAATGAGCTCACAAGGAATGGAAAAACATTATCTGATATTGCAATTTTATATCGTACCAATGCCCAGTCGCGGGTAATGGAGGAAGTTTTGCTAAAATCGAATCTGAACTATACCATTGTTGGCGGGACAAAATTCTATGATCGTAAAGAGATTAAGGATTTACTGGCCTATTTACGTCTGATTTCAAACCCGGACGATGATATTAGTTTACGCCGTATCATTAATGTGCCGAAGCGCGGGATTGGGGCCACTTCGATGGATAAGGTTGCGGATTATGCGAGGCAGTATGATCTTTCCATCTATCAAGCTCTTGAGTCTGTAGAAATGATTGGTATAAGTGCCAAAGCAACAAAATCGGCACGTGAATTTGCTAATTTAATTAGAAATTATACGAATCAGCAAGAATACTTGTCTGTTACAGAGCTTGTAGAAGAAGTGCTTGATAAAACCGGTTATCGTGATATGCTTCAAACAGAAAATACAATCGAAGCGCAAAGTCGTTTAGAAAATATTGATGAATTTTTGTCAGTAACAAAAGCATTTGAAGATAATAATGAAGACAAGTCGCTTATCGGCTTTTTAACAGACCTAGCGTTAGTAGCAGATATCGATCAACTAGATGAACAAAAAGTTGAAGAACAAGATCAAGTAACGCTTATGACACTTCACTCTGCAAAAGGCCTTGAATTCCCTATTGTTTTTTTACTAGGCCTAGAGGAAGGTGTCTTCCCGCATAGCCGTTCATTGGCAGATGAGCAAGAAATGGAGGAGGAGCGGCGCTTGGCGTATGTTGGTGTCACTCGTGCTGAGGAGCAATTATTTATTACGAATGCTCGAATGCGGACATTATTTGGTCGGACGAATATGAATCCTGTTTCTCGTTTTGTTAGTGAAATTCCAGCAGAGCTATTGGAAGATTTAAAACCAGCTCCTAAAAGTAAAACGTCCTTTAGTTCCACAGCACGAACGTCAGCAACGACACCGCGAAAAGCACCAACTTCATTTGGCCGTGCAGTTTCAGCTCCATCTGCGACAGGAGGCGATGGAATCGATTGGGCAGTCGGTGATAAAGCGTCCCATAAAAAGTGGGGAATTGGCACGGTTGTTAGTGTGAAGGGTGAAGGAGAAGGAAAAGAGCTGGATATTGCCTTTCCAAGTCCAACAGGTATTAAGCGTTTGCTTGCTAAATTTGCTCCAGTTGAAAAAGTATAAGGTGAAGGAACAGTATGTAAATTACGCTGTTACCTTCTTATTAAAGGAAGGACTGAATTTATGGCTGTACCAACTGAAAAGATAGTTCGTGAATTACAAGCTTTATTAAATCAATACAACTATGAATATCATGTCCTCGATAAGCCATCTGTTCCAGATGCAGAATATGATCGACTTTTACGAGAACTGATTGAATATGAAGAAAAATTTCCAGAACTAAAAACATCTGATTCACCAACGCAGCGCGTAGGTGGTGAAGTGTTGAGCATGTTTCAAAAAGTAGAACATACTTCGCCGATGCTTAGTCTTGGGAATGCCTTTAATGAAGGAGACTTACGGGACTTTGATCGAAAAGTGCGACAAGCGGTAGGCGATGATTTCTCTTATGTGTGTGAACTGAAAATTGATGGACTAGCTGTAACACTTCAGTATGAAAATGGTTATTTCGTTAAAGGTGCGACACGTGGAGATGGTACAATAGGAGAGGATATAACCGCTAATTTAAAAACGATTAAGTCCATTCCGTTAAAATTGAACGAGCCCCTTACTATCGAAGTTCGCGGTGAAGCGTTCATGCCAAAAAAATCATTTGAAGCGTTGAATACATTAAAAGAAGAAAATGGGGAAGAGCCTTTTGCTAATCCGAGAAATGCAGCTGCTGGTTCATTGCGACAGCTTGACCCTAAAATTGCAGCGAAGCGAAATTTAGCGATTTTTCTTTATGCCATTGCGGATATAGGAGAAACAGGTGTTCAGTCACATAGTGAAGGATTAGACTTGCTCGATCAACTTGGCTTTAAAACGAATCAGGAACGAAAACGCTGTGAGACGATTGAAGATGTACTGGCTTTTATTGAAGACTGGACCGAAAAACGGCCACATTTAGCGTATGAGATTGATGGAATTGTTATTAAGGTGGATTCTTTGGAGCAGCAAGAGCAATTAGGCTATACAGCGAAAAGTCCACGTTGGGCGATTGCTTATAAATTTCCCGCAGAAGAAGTGGTGACAATTCTTCGTGATATCGAATTATCAATTGGTCGTACCGGCGTGTTAACTCCTACGGCAATTCTTGATCCTGTACGCGTAGCTGGAACAACGGTTCAACGTGCTTCGCTTCATAATGAAGACTTAATTCGTGAAAAGGATATTCGAATAGGTGATTCAGTCGTTGTAAAAAAGGCGGGAGATATTATTCCAGAAGTGGTGAATGTTTTAGTAGATCGTCGAACAGGAGACGAAGTAGAATTTCGTATGCCAACAGAATGTCCAGAATGTGATAGCGAGCTAGTTAGACTTGAAGGGGAAGTGGCATTACGATGCATCAACCCAAAATGTCCGGCTCAAATTCGAGAAGGGCTTATTCACTTTGTTTCACGGACGGCTATGAATATCGATGGTCTTGGAGAAAAAGTCATTAGTCAATTGTTCAAGGAGCAACTTATTCAGGATGTAGCGGATATTTATAAGCTAACGTATGAGCAACTGATTGGCTTAGAAAGAATGGGGGAAAAATCCGTTAATAATTTACTTCAAGCGATTGAAGCATCGAAGGATAATTCACTTGAAAAATTACTGTTTGGTCTTGGAATTCGTCATGTTGGTGCAAAAGCAGCGAAAACACTAGCTCAGCAATTGGGGACACTTCATGCCCTGCGTCAGGCAACTGTTGAAGAACTAACTGCCATTAATGAAATTGGCGAAAAGATGGCAGATTCAATTGTGACTTACTTCGAATTAGACGAAGTTTCTGCATTAATCGATGAATTAGAGGCAGTGGGTGTGAACCTTGCTTATAAAGGGGCTAAACCAGTAGCGGCAGATGAAGTAGATTCTATTTTTGCTGGTAAAACGGTTGTTTTAACGGGGAAACTAGTACAATTAACGAGGAATGAAGCAAAAGAAAAGTTAGAAGCACTAGGCGCAAACGTAGCGGGCAGTGTGAGTAAAAAAACAGATTTAGTGATTGCTGGTGAAGATGCGGGCTCTAAGCTTGCGAAAGCAGAAAGCTTCGGAATTACCGTATGGGATGAGGAGCAACTCATTGAAGAACTAAATAAATAAGAGGTGTACATGATGAAGAAACACTCCATTCTCGGAATGGTTCTTGTTTTGCTGCTTGCTGGGTGTGCCCCAAGTTTTGATAAAGAACAAGAGGTGGTCCAAGATTCAGAAGATAAAAAGGAAACAGCAATCATCCCGAAATATAAAATTTCAGATGAGTACTATCAAACGATTCTACCATTTGAGCCATCGAAAGCCCGCGGTCTTGTCGTCTCCAATTTGAATACTAGATACGACATTGAGGAATTTGAAAATGGTTTAATGCGAATTGCTCAAACTCAATTTGATCCGGATGACTACTTGTTCCAAGAAGGACAACTATTGGACAATAAAACGATTTCTAGGTGGTTAGAACGTAAATATACGAAAGAACAGCTAAAGGAAAAAAGTCGAAAAGAATCCGAGAATCTAGGATTAAATCCGGTTGATCCAGGAACAGGAGATATTGCTAAACGAAATGAAGAAAATCCCATTTATTTAGCACATATTTTAGAGCACAACTATCTGGTCAAATCGGATAACAATAAAGTAAGTCTTGGTGGTGTCGTAATTGGTTTAGCACTGAATTCGGTTCATTATTATCAGAAAGAAGCATATGGTGCTACGTACGAGACGGATATTAGCAGTTCTGAATTAGAAAAGGAAGGGAAGAAAATTGCTGGGCAAGTATTGAAGCGACTACGCTCAATGGACGAGATGAAAGATATTCCGATTACAATTGCTTTATTTGAACAAAAAGAAAAATCATCCGTTGTGCCGGGGAATTTTATTTCCTATACAAATATTAATCATAAATCGAGTGAAATTAGTAAATGGGTCGATTTGGATGAAGAATATTACTTATTTCCTTCTTCAACTGCCGAAAAGAAATATCGTGATGATGTGAATACCTTTACGAATTTTAAAGAAGATGTAGAGCAATATTTCCCTAACTTTAATGGTGTCATTGGACGAGCTTTTTATATAGATAAGCAACTACAAAGTTTAAATATCGACATTCCGATTCAGTTTTATGGAAATTCTGAAGCGATTGGATTTACACAATATGTAGCTGGTTTGATTATGGAGCGATTCCCGAAATATATTTCCATTCAAGTATCAATTACTTCTGTCAACGGACCAGAAGCGTTAATTGTTCGCGAAACGAATCAGGATGAACCAACGGTCCATATTTATGAGTAGGAAAGTGATGAAGCTGATTATAGCTTCATCCTTTTTTCTCGGAAATTTCGCCATGATTCTGTTATTTCCCAGAAAATATTTGTAGATGTTTTGAATTTCGACAACGTTTCCGATGTTGCTTTATTCTGCAATAGTTTGATATGATTTAAAGGATGATTTTAGCGGTTTTACAAAATAAAAAAGTCTAAAAATTTTCAAGATATTTTAGTGTCTAGCGGCTAGCTCGGTATGAAAAAGATGGTGGTCCTTAAAAGCCCAAAGTGCCTGTTGAGTCAATGTCTATTTCCCAACGAGCTGATTCAGTCGTTTGCGCTTTTTTAAAATTAGCGGAGGTGAAGAGAATGTCACGTATTTCTATGGAACAAGTTAAACATGTTGCTCATTTGGCTCGTCTTGCGATTACGGAAGAGGAAGCAAAGCAATTCCAAGATCAACTAGATAAAATGATTTCATTTGCAGAGCAATTAAATGAATTAGATACAGATCAAGTAGTTGCGACTTCTCATGTATTAGATATGAAAAACGTTATGCGAGAAGATGTAGCTAAACCAGGTTTACCAATTGAAGAGGTCGTGAAGAATGCCCCGGATCATGAAGATGGGTATATTCGTGTGCCATCTATTATTGAATAAGGAGGGAATATGATGTCGTTGTTCGAACAAAAGGTTTCAGAGCTTCATCAACGTTTACATAATAAAGAAATTAGCGTCACAGACCTCGTTGACGAATCGTATAAACGAATCGGACAGGTGGAAGGTCAAGTACAAGCATTTTTAACATTAGACGAAGAAAATGCGCGTACACAAGCGAAACAATTGGATGAAAAGTTAGCGAAAGGCGAAACAACAAATCCTTTATTTGGGTTGCCAATTGGTGTGAAAGATAATATCGTTACAAAAAATTTACGTACAACTTGTGCAAGCAAAATTTTGGAGAACTTTGACCCAATTTACGATGCAACCATTGTACAGAAGTTGCAGCAAGTAGAAACGGTTACAATTGGGAAATTAAATATGGATGAATTCGCAATGGGTTCTTCTAATGAAAACTCAGCATTCCAAGCAACAAAGAATCCATGGAATACAGACCATGTACCAGGTGGATCTTCAGGTGGTTCAGCTGCATCTGTAGCTGCAGGAGAAGTATTATTCTCGCTTGGTTCTGATACGGGTGGTTCCATTCGTCAACCGGCTGCCTACTGTGGCGTAGTTGGTTTAAAACCTACATATGGCCGTGTTTCTCGCTTTGGCTTAGTTGCATTTGCGTCATCTCTTGACCAAATTGGTCCGATTACAAGAACAGTAGAAGACAATGCATATTTACTTGAAGCCATCTCTGGACTTGATCCAATGGATTCAACATCAGCGAATGTTGACGTACCAAGTTTTGTGAATGCATTAACAGGTGATGTAAAAGGCTTGAAGATTGCCGTTCCAAAAGAATATCTTGGTGAAGGTGTTGGAGAAGAAGCACGCAATTCTGTATTAGCGGCATTAAAAGTATTAGAAAGCTTAGGTGCAGAGTGGGAGGAAGTATCTCTTCCACATTCTAAATATGCCCTAGCTGCTTACTATTTATTATCTTCGTCTGAAGCTTCGGCAAACCTGGCTCGCTTTGACGGTGTTCGTTACGGTTATCGTACAGATAATGCAGAAAACTTAATTGATATGTACAAGCAAACACGTGCAGAAGGCTTTGGAGCCGAGGTAAAACGTCGTATTATGCTTGGAACATTCTCTTTAAGCTCTGGTTATTACGATGCATATTACAAAAAAGCACAAAAGGTACGTACATTAATTAAAAAAGATTTCGAAGACGTTTTCCAAAAATACGATGTTATTATTGGACCGACTGCGCCAACACCAGCGTTCAAAATTGGTGAGCAGGTAAAGGACCCATTAACGATGTATGCGAACGATATTTTAACGATTCCAGTGAACCTCGCAGGGGTACCAGGCATTTCGATTCCATGTGGTTTCTCTAAAGAGGGATTACCACTAGGCTTACAAATTATCGGTAAGCATTTTGATGAAAGCACAGTTTATCGCACAGCTCATGCATTTGAGCAAGCAACAGATTTTCATAAACAATTTCCTAAACTGTAAGGGGTGAAAAACAATGGAATTTGAAACGGTTATTGGTCTTGAAGTGCACGTAGAATTAAAAACAGATTCAAAAATTTTCTCAAGCAGTCCGAACCACTTCGGTGCCGCTCCAAATAGCAACACAACAGTTATTGACCTTGGATATCCTGGTGTGCTGCCTGTTGTGAACAAAAAAGCGGTTGATTATGCAATGAAAGCGGCAATGGCGTTAAACTGTCAAATTGCGCCGATTACAAAATTCGATCGTAAAAACTACTTTTATCCGGATAATCCGAAAGCGTATCAAATCTCTCAATTCGACCAACCGATTGGTGAACATGGCTGGATTGATATTGAAGTAAATGGAAAAACGAAACGAATTGGTATTACGCGTATTCATATGGAAGAAGATGCGGGTAAACTAACACATACAAACTATGGTGTTTCTCTTTGTGATTACAACCGTCAAGGAACACCGCTTGTTGAAATCGTTTCTGAACCGGATATTTCATCTCCAGAAGAAGCATATGCATATTTGGAAAAATTAAAATCAATCATCCAATATACAGGTGTTTCGGATTGTAAAATGGAAGAAGGTTCTCTTCGCTGCGATGCGAACATTTCATTACGTCCAGTTGGTCAAAAGGAATTCGGTACAAAAGCAGAATTGAAAAACTTGAACTCCTTTAACTTCGTTCGTAAAGGCTTAGAGTACGAAGAAATTCGTCAAGCAGAAGTATTGAGCGAAGGCGGCGTTATTGAGCAAGAAACACGTCGTTTTGATGAAGCGACAGGAAAAACGCTTCTTATGCGTGTTAAAGAAGGTTCTGATGACTATCGTTATTTCCCAGAGCCGGATATGTTAACGATTCATATCGATGAAGAATGGAAAGCACGCATTGCGGCGGAAATTCCAGAGCTTCCAGATGCACGTCAAAAACGTTATGTGGAAGAGCTAGGGTTACCAGCTTACGATGCTGCCGTTTTAACGGTGACGAAAGAAACAGCGGACTTCTTTGAAGCTTCGGTATTAGCAGGTGCAGAAGCAAAACAAGCTTCGAACTGGATTATGGGTGAACTTTCTGCTTACTTAAAGACAGAAAACAAAGAGTTACATGATACAGCATTAACAGCTGAGGCATTAGCTGGAATGATTAAGCTTATTGAAAACGGGACGATTTCTTCTAAAATCGCCAAAACGGTTTTCAAAGAGCTTGTTGAAAATGGCGGAGATGCTGAAACAATCGTTAAAGAAAAAGGTCTTGTTCAAATTTCGGATG
This sequence comes from Bacillus sp. JJ634, assembly GCF_036962285.1. Taxonomy (NCBI): domain Bacteria; kingdom Bacillati; phylum Bacillota; class Bacilli; order Caryophanales; family Bacillaceae; genus Bacillus; species Bacillus sp. JJ634. The sequence continues at coordinate 26,861 of NZ_JBALMU010000109.1, read as the reverse complement.
AAGGTGCTCTTCTTAAAGCGATTGAAGAAGCGATTGCTAATAGTCCTCAATCTGTTGAAGACTTTAAAGCTGGTAAGAAAAAAGCAGTGGGCTTCCTTGTTGGTCAAGTGATGAAAGCAACACAAGGACAAGCGAATCCACAGCTTGTAAATAAATTATTAGTACAAGAGTTAAACAAACTATAATGCAAAAACCGTATCACTTTTTACAAGTGGTGCGGTTTTTTATAGGTGAGAAAATCTGATTGATTACACATTTAAAATGTGTAGTACTTTCTATTTAAGTAATTGCACTATTAATAGTATGATATGGAGGACGATTAGCAAAATAAAGGATGGAGGTACATAATGGCGAATAAGAAAAATAAAAAGAATCAATCTTCAACATTTACTTTTTGGATTATTGGCTTAGTTGCAGTTATTATTATCGGCTTTATATTTTTAGCACAAGGAAAAGATCAAGAGTCCACTTTTGAAATGGATTATCAAGGACAGCCTTATTTAGGGGAAGAGTCCGCTCCTGTTCAAATTGTTGAGTTTGGTGACTATAAATGCCCAGCTTGTAAAGCTTTTGAAAAGGGCTTTTTTCCTCTAATGAAAGAAGCTTTGATTGATAGCGGAAAGGCTCAATTTTATTTTATGAATTACTCGTTTATTAACGTTGATTCAGAACGTTCGGCTAAATTTGCTGAGGCGGTTTATCAGGAGTTAGGGAACGAGACGTTCTGGAAATTCCATGAGCTATTATTTACTAAACAGCCTGATGACCTTAAATATGAAAAAGTGGACGTCTATACTGATAAATTTTTAGAAGATACATTGAAAGAAATTGTGAGCAAAAGTGATGCTGCTAAAGTAGTGAAGACTTTTAAGGCGAAATCGGCTGAAGAAGCATGGCAGGTGGATATGGACGCTGCAAGTGAATTAGGAGTAACAGGAACTCCGGCGATATTTGTAGATGGTAAAAAGTTTGAAGGAAATACGCTTGAGGATTTAGAAAAGATGGTAGATGAAGCCGCAAAGGAGAAGTAAGCAATGAATAAATCACTGCTGTTTTCTTGGATTATCGCCATTATTGCGACAACGGGAAGTTTGTACTTTAGTGAAGTTCTTCATTATGTACCGTGCACGCTTTGTTGGTATCAAAGAATTTTGATGTATCCGTTAGTGATTTTGTTAGGCAGGGCTTTCTACGATCAAGATCAGAAGGTGTATCGCTATATTCTTCCTCTATCGATTTTAGGTCTACTCGTGTCAGGCTATCACTATAGTCTGCAAAAAGTGCCGTCTCTACAACAATTTGAAATATGTACAAGCGGTGTTCCATGTTCGGGGGAATATATTAATTGGTTAGGGTTTATTACGATTCCTTTTCTAGCTTTTGTCGCTTTCTTGATGATTACGGTTTGTATGATTATACTTGCTCGAAAATCCCGTCATGAGTAGGAGGGAACGATTTAATCAAACGTTTGATTAAATCGTTGGGAAATAGAAATGAAGTAGTGTTTGAAGACGTTATACATGAAAAAAACAGGGAGGTAACGACTTCCTGTTTTTTTATGTGATTCAGTGAAATTAACTTAAATCGTTATCATTCATAATTTCTTCAATAGAGTTTGTAAGATGAATTGCACGTAGCGTGATGTCATCTGCGGCTGTATACTCGATTGAGCCGCTGCCTCCAAGATAAAAATCAATCTTTCTATTTTCTGCAGCGAATTGATCAAGAGTTTGCAGCAGAGAAGGATTTTGTTTGAAAGGAAGCGTCGTTGTAGCAGAGAGCAAAACTTTAGCAGGCTTTAGTTTGCTCACTAATAATTCAATTGAGCCGGGAGCGGGTGAGGCCCCTATTAATATCGTTTTCCAACCTCTTACCATAAATTGAAGCAATAGAATATGCAAAGGTACTTCGTGCTGTTCATATGGGAGACATGCACCTATAATTAAAGGAGCGTCATCTCTACATTGGTAGCTTCGACGAATTTGTACTAAAAAGTCTCGTACAGCAAGACTTGAGATAGCCTCTTGATATTCACTCCATTCTCCTTTCTCCCATTTCCTCCCGACTTCTTTTAAAAAAGGAATAACGATGGATGTTAAAAACATATCCAATCCAACGCGATGATAGGCTTGTTGTAATATAAGATTTAGTTCTAATTCATTACAATGGTTCCCTTTTTCGAGCAGTTGAAAGACATAGTTGTTCAACCCTTTATGGTGTTGGATAGTTTCCTGTTTAAGAAAGATATCATCTTTCGACCCACCTTTCTCTTTTGCCAGGGCAACAGCTTGTTTAATAGGACATCCTTGCTCTGATAGTGCTTTAACTTCTAAAATGATGTTTACATCTTGTTTACTATATATTCTATATCCATTCTCTAATCTCTTCGGTTGAACAAGTTCATATCTCTCTTCCCATTTGCGGATAACTTGCTTAGATAGTCCTGTAAGATCCGCGACTTGTTGTATATAGTACATCCCGCTGATATCAGGTTCGCTCATGTTTTTCATCCTTTCAACAAGGTACTCGAATCCTAAGATTTTATTATCTAATTTAAGGTATAACGAATATTTCCTCAATGTACAATGTTAATGATATAACATTATACAATACTTTGACATTGGAATTAAATGTGGATGTGAGGTTTTTATTAGGGAAAGAGGGAATATGAACTTTTAAGTTAATGGGTTTTAGATACATCCCTCTCTAAAATTCATAAAAAATTAACACTTTGTATAAAGTTTGCGAATAGACTATATACAAACATTTTACCGCGTTGTATTATTTTTGTTAAAAGGATGTGAAGAAATGTTTTTAGCCTGGAATGAAATCAAGAAGAATAAATTAAGATTTACTTTAATTATGGGCGTGTTAATGCTTATTTCTTACTTGGTTTTCTTTTTATCTGGTTTGGCAACAGGGCTTGCTAACCTGAATAGAGAATCAGTAGACAAATGGGACGCAACGGGTATTGTTTTAACGGAAGAATCTGATAAAAGTTTGCTTCAATCATCGCTGACCCTTGATGATGTAGAGAGTATCGAAGCTGAAGAAACGGCAGTAATCAGTCAGATGAATGCGATTGCTAGTAACGGTGATACAAAGAAAAATGTAGCAATCTTTGGTATCCGTGAAGATGAATTTATTATGCCTAATGTGACGGAAGGTAAAGCTTTTTCAAAAAGTAATGAAGTGATTGCTAGTGATGCATTAAAAGAAGAAGGTTTTCAAATAGGGGATGAATTAGATTTATCTTCCACGGAGGAAACGGTCACAATTGTTGGTTTTACAGATGAAGGACGATTTAATGCAGCTCCTGTTCTCTATGGTGAATTATCGACCTTTCATAAAGTAAAATATGGCGAAGCGGCAGAGGTGAATAAAGATCAAATAAATGGGATTGTTGTACGCGCAGATGATGTATCTGCTCTTACGAAAGATGATGAATTAGAAGCGATTGAAATTGAGACGTTTATCGAAAATTTACCGGGTTATACGGAACAAAATTTAACGTTAAACTTTATGATTTACTTTTTATGTATTATTTCCGCCGTTATTGTTGCTATTTTCTTATACGTGTTAACGGTTCAAAAGATTAGTATGTTTGGTGTCATGAAAGCACAAGGGATTTCTAATGGCTATTTATCTCGATCAGTTGTGGCTCAAACTTTCATTTTGGCAGCTATTGGTGTATGTGTAGGTTTTCTATTAACTCTTATTTCGGGTGCCTTTTTGCCAAGTGCAGTGCCTGTGTCTTTTGATATAGTAACCATGATTGTATATGGCATACTATCAATTGTTGTTGCTGTATTAGGCGCTTTATTTTCCGTGCGTACCATTGTGAAAATTGATCCTTTAAAAGCGATAGGAGGGTAAAGAATGACGGCTTTAGAATTAAGTCATGTAACGAAGTCTTTTGGTACAGGGCATACAAAAGTTAATGCACTGAAGGAAACAAACTTTCAGGCTGGCAGAGGAGAGCTTATCGCTATTATCGGTCCATCCGGTTCAGGCAAAAGTACCTTTTTAACGATTGTGGGCGGGTTACTCACTCCTTCTACAGGTGATGTTATTATTAATAACCAAAAGCTTACGTCATTAAATGAGAAGAAGCGCTCAAAGATTCGACTGCAAGAGATTGGCTTTATTTTGCAAGCTTCTAATTTAATTCCTTTTCTGACGGTAGATAAACAGATGAAGTTGCTGGATAAAGTAAAAAAGGGAAACATGACAAAAACTGAATTAGAGCAGCTTTATCATGATCTAGGCATTGAAGGTCTTCGTAATAAATACCCAGCGGATTTATCTGGAGGCCAACGTCAGCGGGTAGCGATAGCGAAAGCGTTGTATAGTAACCCATCAATTATTTTGGCAGATGAACCAACAGCATCGCTTGACTCAGATCGTGCGTACGAAGTGATGGAGCTTTTAAAGAATGAAACAAAGAATAAGAATACAACAACCATTGTTGTCACTCATGATACGCGCTTAATTGGTTATTTTGATAAAGTGTATAAGATGACAGATGGGGTTCTGACATTAGAGGAAAAAGAGTCTGCTAGTTGAATCCAGCAGAATAGTAGAATAGTTAATTGATGTATAAAAGGGGATGTCCTATGGGTTAAACGCTTATGAACATCCTCTTTTTGTTTAGTTAAAATAAGAAACTCAAAGATATCTTGCTTTTTATGGTAGATATTTGGGATAATCATGTCTACTCTGTTATTAAAACTAGAGTTTTAGAATAAATTGCTATATAATTTCTTCTTGAAGTTGATTACTAGAGAATCGGTATAATGGTCCTTGTTTTTTCGAAAAAAAGCTACGTTGCTTTTTTCAAAAAGGAACGTTAACATGTAATTTGTGGAATCTATTTGAAGGATGATGGGAAATGAAAAGAGCAAGATTAATCTATAACCCGACATCAGGACGGGAAGCGATGAAGAAAAGTTTACCTGAAGTGCTAGCAAGACTTGAGGCAGCTGGATATGAAGCTTCCTGTCATATGACGACAGGCGAAGGTGACGCGACACGAGCGGCTGAAATTGCGATTGAGCGGGGTTATGATGTGGTAATTGCAGCGGGTGGTGACGGAACGATTTATGAGGTTGTCAATGGATTAGCCCGAGCGGAGAAACGTCCGAAGCTTGGTATTATTCCGACCGGCACAACGAATGACTTTGCGCGAGCCTTGCATTTACCGAAGTCGATTGAAGGTGCAGCTGATATCATTGCAGATGGACATACGATGCCAATTGATATTGGTAAAATGAATGATAAATACTTCATTAATATTGCTGGCGGAGGTCGTCTAACTGAGCTAACATATGAAGTACCAAGCAAGCTCAAAACGATGCTTGGACAACTTGCTTATTATATAAAAGGAATTGAAATGCTGCCTTCATTTAAAGCGAGTGAAGTAACGATTGAATATGACGGAAAGCTTTTTGAAGGCGAAATTATGCTATTTTTGGTAGCGAATACAAACTCAGTTGGCGGTTTTGAAAAGTTAGCACCTGATGCTTCTTTGAATGATGGCATGTTTACGCTGCTCATTTTGAAAAAAGCTAATCTGGCTGATTTTGTTCGAATCGTTACGCTGGCGATACGCGGTGAGCATGTTCATGATAAAAATGTAATTTATGTTAAGGCTAATCGAATTAAAGTAACAACAAAAGAAAAAATGATGTTGAATCTAGACGGTGAATTTGGCGGAGTGACTCCGGCAGAATTTGTTAATCAATATCGCCATTTTGAAGTGTTTATTCCTCGTAATACGTTAGCAGATGATCCAGAGAATCAATAAAGGGGATGTGCTATGTTAATTAGACAAGCTGTTCAAGCGGATGCTAAAAAGGCTGTCAGGTTATTTCGTGATGCGATTAAAGATATTGCGGAATCATTAACAGGCGAAAAAGAGGAAGAAAGAGTTTTGGCTGTACTAGCTGATTTCTTTACACAAAAAGGAAATAGACTTAGTTATGAGAATTGTACCGTATGTGAAATAGATGGTTCAGTTGCTGGGGTACTGTTAGGCTATGATGGCGGAGATGCAGAGAAATTGGATGAACCATTAGCTGCTCGTTTACGAGTGTTGAAAAACAACCCAACCTTTAAGTTAGAGAAGGAAGCAAAAGAAGGGGATTTCTATATTGACACATTATGTGTGGATTCTGCTTTCCGTGGAAAGGGAATCGGAACGAAACTCCTTCAGGTTGCGGAACAATATGCCAAAGCAAAAGGATACAAGCGTATTTCTTTAGCTGTTGAAGAAGATAATAAAAAGGCACAACAGCTATATACAAAAGTAGGCTATAAGATTGCTGATAGGATTATAATCCATCATCATCAATATCAATATCTGGTAAAAATATTGCAATAAAAAAATACGGTTTGAAACCGTATTTTTTTATTGGTTTTATTTATAGTAATCGATAGATAAATGATAGATAGTAGAATGGACTATTTACAATTGCTGTTCATTTTGTCCATTCATTGCTGCCCAATCTGCATAAGTGCCGCTACCGTTGCAGCCGGGACAGTCATGAATATCAGAAAAATGATACTCCGTCGGCACAAAGGAGCTGTAACCGCGTCCGTAACAATCTGGGCAAAACCCTTTCTCCTCCATTTTAGCGCGATGTTTTTCAATTCGATTTGCGTTCCATGCTGAAATTCCACTAAACAATCCCATTATACTCACCTCTTTTTACCTTATTTTTCTTAAGAAACGATTTTTTTATGCATCATGTACGAGAGTTTTTCTTTCTATATTATTTTTATGAAAAAAGGAACTGTTTGGTGAATAGTGCTAGATGTGATAAAATACTGCTAGTTAAAAGGAAAAGAGAAGGTAAATCATGAAGAAAACTATTCCGGTAAAGAAAAATGAGTACATAGAAGTAACATTTGAAGATTTAACCCATGATGGAGCGGGGGTAGCTAAAGTTGAAGGCTATCCGATTTTTGTTGCTAACGCTTTGCCAGGGGAGCGAGCGGTAATTAAAGTAACGAAAACAAATAATGGCTACGCGTTTGGTCGCCTAACCGAACTTCTTGAGAAAAGTCCAGAGCGCGTCGATCTATCAATGGAAGATCAGAATCGATATGGTGGATGTCAAATTCAGCATTTAAGCTATAAAGGGCAACTTGCATTCAAAGAGAAGCAAGTACGTGAAGTAATGACTAGAATCGGTAAGTTAGAAGATGTGATGGTTCACCCGATTATTGGGATGGAAGAACCTACCCACTATCGTAACAAAGCTCAAGTGCCTGTCGGTGAAAAGGATGGAAAGCTAATCGCCGGTTTCTTTAAGCCGCGCAGTCACGATATTGTGGAAACGAAAGAAAGTATTATTCAGCATCGGGTGATTAATGAGGCCGTACAAGCAGTGAAGGAAATCTTTAGCAATCTCCATATTCCTGCTTATAATGAAAAAACACATAAAGGTGTACTTCGACATATTATGGCTCGCTATGGAAAACAAACAGGTGAATTAATGGTTGTTCTTGTTACAAGAACAGACAGTATCCCATTTGTAGAAACAGTAGTGAAAGAAATAATTGCACGTCTGCCGCATGTGAAGTCTATTGTTCATAATGTAAATTCGAAGAAAACGAATGTTATTTTAGGAGAAAAAATGAATATTCTCTGGGGAAGTGAAGTGATTTATGACTTTATTGGCGATGTAAAGTTTGCAATCTCCGCTAAATCATTTTATCAAGTGAACCCAGACCAAACGAAGGTGCTGTACGAAAAAGCATTAGAATATGCAGGGCTGACAGGCGAAGAAACGGTCATTGATGCATATTGCGGAATCGGCACGATTTCACTGTTTTTAGCTCAAAAAGCGAAAAAAGTGTTCGGTGTTGAAATTGTTCCAGAAGCAATTGAAGATGCACGCCGTAATGCGCAATTGAATGAAATCACAAACGCAGAATTTGCGGTCGGCGCAGCGGAAACGGTGATTACCGATTGGTATAAAGAAGGAAATACGGCCGATGTGTTAGTCGTCGATCCACCGCGTAAAGGCTGTGACGAATCTTTATTAAACACGATTATAGACATGAAACCGAAGAAAGTCGTTTATGTTTCATGTAATCCAGGAACGCTGGCAAGAGACTTACGAATCCTTGAAGATGGTGGTTATAAAACAACGGATTTACAACCAGTAGATATGTTCCCGATGACGACGCATGTTGAAGTAGTATCGCAGATGATTTTAAAATAAGAAGCAGGCTCCCTATAAGGGGAAAACCTGCATCTATTCAAATGTTGGGGCGGCAAATCGGTATTGAATAACCGGTGTGCCGTCTTCTTTTACATCCATTTGCGTGTTAAGCTTATCAAGCTTCTGTTGGACACCCTTTTTTGATTTTTTTGACTTAGCTTCAAGTTCTTTCAAATAGTGTTCTTTATCAATTTCTTGAACAAGCTTTCGGATATCATACAATATCGTCTCTTTGAGAAAGTCCTCTTTCTGATAATGACTTTAAACCTTGCGGACTTCGCTTTATTCTCTTTTTATTGATCACTGCTATTTATCATGCTTCAGATTCGAGCTACAGCAAAATTAATTTTACCAGGCTGAATAAGTATTCGTTTAATTCGTTTCAGAGTCCCACAAATTAAATTGAAAATCCACACTAGAACACATATTCCTCTTATTGTTGCGATTGATTAAAGGTTGATAGAATCTAGTATTATCAATGCCTTTGCTTATCATATCGTTAAAAATGAAGCAGCGATACACACTCGATTGATTATCGCTTTGAGTTTTATTTCGTTATCTGGCATGTCAACACTAAACTAGACAAATTTTTTAAGGTGTTCAAGTTTGAGAGAATACTTGCAGAAATTTTGAATTTTTTGCACCAGAACCGTCCTCCTTTCTAGTTAGAATGGATGCTCTTGGCCTCAAGCGTTAATCATATTATCTTTAAGAAGTTAATATTCTCATAGGAAAAAAGGACTATTTATGTTAGAATGAGAAAAATAGAGATAATTGGAATATTTTTATTAAAATCCATTTGTGTCCATCTTATTCGATAATGATTGTAGGGTATTAATAGGTGACGATGGACATGGGCTTAGGAATTAGTTAAAACCTTATTAGCCCTAAATATTCCTGTGGGGCAAGTATGGATAAAGGTGTGAATAGAAGACAGGAAGGATTGGAATAGGAATCCCATCCATTTTCTTTGAATTTAATGTCTGAATAAAAATCAGAAATAAAGCGCGAAAAAGCCTTTCCTATCAGGGAGTGAATAAAACTGTTTTCGCATTTTAAGAGTCTGTACCTACTTTTCCCCTTCTTAAATTGTTAAGTTATTAAAAAATGTCGAAAATAAATTAAACCGGAATAATTTGTATTATTATAAAATAAATGAAAAATAAATCCGGATTGCTTCTCTAGCTAAAAAACTATTGTGCAATCTAGCCCATATCTTACGTGCATTGCTTTATATAAACAGGAGGAAGAAGTGTTTAATCTAAATAAACATAAAATAATACATATCGTTCTATTAAGTATTACTTTGTTATACCTGACGTATTTTTGCTATTTTGGAATAAAAGTGGCTCAATATCCGTTTTTAGGAATTAAATTAATTCCAAACGAATCCCATTGGATGGTTGAGAGTACCATGACAACGGGGATTGGAGAAGAGTTGGGAGTAAAACCGGGTGATGTGATTGAACTCATCGATGGAGACAAGCAGTTAAATCATTATATTTTAAAAAAATGGCTGATCTTAGAGCAGGTTTCTTCTTTTTCTGTTGAACGTTCAGGAGAGATCATTCATTTTAGGGTTCCTATAAGTGGAAAACACAATATCATTTCTTATTTCATCATGACCTTTTTTTCTTTGCATTTTTTATCTCTAGGTATCGTTACTTATTATAAAAAGCATTATGTTCACTATAGCAAGTATTTTTTATTATTTAACCTGGGAATGAGCTTTGCTCTTTTGTCAGCAGTTCCATCTGCTTTTGGTTTTTTGTCCAGCCGTATTATTTTTTGTTTAAGTCTCATCTGGTTTTCTTATTATTTAGTGAAATTTATATTGTTTTTTCCTGTGAGTATCACTGAGGCAAAAGTAGCGAGAATAACTTCAACTGTATCTTTTGTAATGGCAATTGGCTTCACAGTGTTTGTGTTCTGTCATCTTATCTTTGAACTACCATATATACTAATAGCTTTCTTAATAAAAGGAATTATGCTTCCAGTTGTTTTTTCACTTGTTGCCATGCCCTTTTTATTAGCACTAATCTCTTTGAGGAAAATTAATATCAAGGAACGTTATCAGGTCAAGCTTTTGCTTTTTTGTTCTTTGTTAGGCTATTTGCCTACGATTATTTTTTACATGGTTCCAATGATTTGGAATATTGAGGAAGTCAGCTTTGTCAGTACGACCTTTTTTTTATTTTTAATTCCGGTCATTTGTTCTTATATATTGTTAAAAAAAGGTGATTTGAATTTTTTTATGATAGTTCCCAATTTTATTATTAGAATCCTTTATTCAATAGTGGTTATTATAACTTTTTTATTATTGTATAGTTTTCAGAAAAAAACTGGAAATACAGCATTAGTTCTGTTGTTCTCCCTCTTCTTTTTTTGGGGGGCTCAGATGACATATTCTCATATTATTGGATGGAATACAGCAAGAAATTACAGACGGAAAGAAAATCAGCAGACTATTGTGGGAGTTCTTACAAAGTATAAGCAAAATAACTATACCAGGGAAATGCTAGAATTTATCATAAATGAGCTAAGTAGAATGGTTGATGCTAAAGGTTCTATCATTGTATTGCTAAATCATTTTCATACTGAATGTATCTATTCTAATGAATTAGATGATGATATTACGACTGGTATTAAAGTAAATCGTCAGAGAAAATTATCAATTCAGCCAGAACTGCAAAATCAAATCTCAGATCAAGTGCCAATTATTTGTAATAGGAAAGTAATTGGACACCTTTTAATTATTGGAATGAAAGAAAAAGGCAAGTTGGATCGAATGTTATTAGAAAAATATGTATTCCAAATTTCGAATTTTCTTTCCTATATGAAAGAATTAGAGGATATCAGAATTGAGTATATAAAACGATTAAATAAAACAGATGAACTAAGTTTCAGCAAAGAAATGAATGATGATTATTATTTTATAGAAAAATTGGAGGAGGAGAAGGAGAAAATTTCCCACTATCTCCATGATTCTATTATTCAAAGCCTTATTTTTGTATTACGTGACTTAAAGGAATTACGTGAAGATAAAAATCAGAATAATAAAAAAAGAGTAAATTATATGTTGGAGAATTTAGAAAATGCTCTATTCGATTTAAGGAACCTATGCTTTGACCTTTATCCATCTCTCGTTGAAGATATAGGCTTTAAAAAAGCCGTTGATTATTTAATTCGAGAAGTGCAGCGGAGTTCCGATTTAATTGTCACGTCCGAATATGAGACCTTTGTTGAAAATGAATTGCCACTGCCACTAAAGTTAGCTTCATTTCGAATGGTCAAAGAACTAGTGAACAATGTTCTGAAACATGCAAAAGCATCCAAACTGGCTTTGAACTTCATCATGGAAGGGGATGTATTCATTATAGAAGTCGAGGATGACGGCGAAGGAATCGAGCTGACGGACCTCCATAAGAACTTAACTAAAAACCGAAGATTTGGACTTGTTTCGATCAAAAGGAAGGTTAACTATTTACGAGGAACCTTTGATATCTATCGTAACCGTTGGAGCGGGACAACCTTTGTGATTACAATTCCTAATTCAAAAAAGGATGGGGATGTTTATGAAAGAACGAATTAAAATTATCTTGGTGGATGACCATCAGGTTGTATTAAAAGGATTATTATCATGGTTAAGGGAGGATGAGGAAATAGAAGTCGTCGGCTCTTTTAGTAATGCTTTTGAAGCTTTAGAATCCTTACCGGATTTAATGCCTCATATTGTGATCTCAGATGTAAGGATGCCGAATATGAACGGGTTGGAATTAACCAGAAAAATTGTTCATCAATATGAAGGGGAAATTAAAGTCGTTTTAGTGTCAGGGTTTTATAGTGAAGAGTATCATATGAATGCATTAGAACAAGGTGTTAGTGCCTTTATCCCGAAGGATGCTTCCTATCAAACGATTATTAATGCAATTAAACAAAGTTATTTAGGAAATACTATCATTCCAGCTCGATTACAAAGAATGCCCAAAGGGATGAGATTAACAGATAAAGAGAAAGAAGTCTTAAGACTGGTTGCAACCGGTATAAAGAATGATGAAATTTCCTCCGTTTTAAAGGTGAGTAAAAGAACCGTAGAGCATCATATTACAAATATTTTTGAAAAACTGGATGTAGACTGCAGAGTCAGTGCTGTTCTGAAGGGAATAAAACTGGGGATCATTGAAAATGTCTAATATGCAGGATTCAACATATTTTTTTGCGGGAAACCGCAAAAAAATATGTGAAACCCTCCGATGTGGTGTCGGAGGGTTTTTTTTATACTTACAATGCAAAATAAATTAAAAAGGGTTGAGTTTATATGAATCAGACAATGTACGTTAATATTGACGAAATTCTCGGAGATCATTGCAAGCGATTTTTTAGTTTTGGCTACAAACATGTTAAACATCGATTAGCCGATATTAAAGTTAACCCATCTGTTCAGAGTGCTTCAGCTGTTGCGTCTATTTTCTATCCGGCAGATTGGTCGACCAAGGATGAAGATACAGAGTTAAAACCACATCTAAGTACGTTAGACGGATTAATTATTTCCATCCATTTAAACACTCTTTTTATTGATTCTCTTTACAACTTAAATGAATTCCAAAAAAGTCATATTTGGATTCGTAAGGTTCGTATGAAATCAGGAGCTACTGCTCTATTAGACCTTGAGAATATCCGAATAACAACCAAATTAATTAAAACAGAAATAACAACAGATTCATTATGTGGCCACCTTACCACGTTTAAAACTCAAATTGGAAACATGAGCATTGAGATGGTTTTGGATCATTATATTAATGAATTTAGTTTCGATGCAAAAAGCTTCAAAGATATCGGGGCTGCCTTTGAAAAAGTCAATACAAGCTATTACGGATCTTATTATCGAGAATGTAACCGTGATCTAATGGACTTGCAGCTGGATACTGAAAATAAACAGATTTCAGCATGGATTAAAATTAATTATCCTGATCAGACGGACATATCCAATGGGATATCCTCAATCTATTATCCATTTTACACACCAATCGATACTTTTGTTTGTGCATCCCAGCAAATACAGGCTCTCTTTTATCTAATGGATAATATTGATCGGGATAAATCCAATAATTTGTGGATGAGACAAGTAGATTATGAGAGTAAACAGCCAATTTACAGACCTAGTGGTTTTAAACAAACTGTTTCATTGGTTCGAACGAAAGTTCTAGGAAAAGAGAACGGTCAGTGGAGAGTCGGAGAATTTGAATGTAAATTGGATGCCTTCCCGGATCTATTTAAATTAAACGTCAATATTGCTCATGAGCTGCCGAAAGAAGTCAAGCTGGGGGAATCATCATGAATAATAGCGATTTGAAGATAGCGATTTCAGGTACCTATTCGACTGGAAAATCAACAACGACGGAAGCTTTGGCCTTATTAACAGGGATCCCGAGAACTTATGCGAGAACCATGAGGGAGCTGCTGCCTGTTTATATTCCAGGAAAAATCCTGGAACAGTGTACCCCATTTGAGCTGTTTCAGCTTGGATTAAGAAGGTTTAATGAAAGGGCAGTAAATGAAGCGAAAGAACCTAGAGGCTATTTCACAGATGGATCTTCGATTCATGAATATGTATACGGTTTGGCCAGGCTGCAAACAGGCATGAATCCAAATGCCTCCAAGTTCAAGCAAACCGCCAGTAGAATCATCATGCTGCCGTATAAACGGGTTATGGAAGGGATTCAAGATAGTTTCGGTCAAATTGTAAAAAGTCATGCTAAAGAAAACTATGATTACTTTATCCATTTACCAGTGGAATTTCCTTTGACAGCAGATGGTCACAGGCCATTTAATGAATCCTTTCGAAATCTTTGTGATCAGCTGCTGCTGGAAACGATTGAAGAACTCGGCATCCCTTATTATGTGGTGAAAGGAAGTATTGAGGAACGACTTATGCAAATCGTCGATATCTTCCATTTTAAGACGGTCATGAGCGTTGAAGATGCGATTGAAGAAGCAAAAATAAAAGTGAAAATAGCTACAAAAGAGAAGGAAAAACCGATGCCCGTAGCTTAGTAGGAATAGGAGTTGTAGAAATGAATAATTTCGGTGAGAAATGGACTTCGTTTTTGTATAAATTTAGATGGATGATTATTTTGTTTTTCGTCGCTATTGTCTTTGTTGGCGGCTTAGTAGGCGGGAAGCTTCCTGCCCTGCTTAGCGGCGGTGGATGGGAGGTCGTTGGGGGTGAATCTCAAACGGCTAAACAACTGACATCTGAAGGATTTGTCGGAAGGGGAAATGCCAGCCTCACGCTGATCGTTCAAGATGTAGACCATAAAGTGGGTTCGGAAGAATATAGTAATAAATTAGAAGAATTAGTAGATTACATCAAAGATCAGGAAGAAATTGAGACGGTCTATTCCTGGTTAGATGCCCCTAAAGAAGTTAGGGAAAATATGCAAGGAAATGATGATTATACCTCTATGGGATTTGTTGGGTTAAATATTGACGAAGGGAAAGCCATCAATATTTTACCGAAAATCCAAGATCGAATTGTGAAGAAAGCAGAAGAAATTGGTATCATTGCTTATTTAGTGGGAGTCCCTGCATTCTGGGGAGATGTGGCGGTATTCAGCCAAGAAGGATTAGCACAGGCAGAAATGCTTGTATTACCATTAATATTTATTGTGCTGTTGGTTATCTTTAGAAGTTTAGCTTCTACCGTAACAGCCTTGCTTGTAACGATTATTTCAATCGCTTCTAGTATGGGAATTATTTATTTTACTGCACAAGAATTTGAGTTATCTGTATTTGTTAATAATGCGGTCATGATGCTGGGGCTCGGTGTTGGGATCGACTACTCCTTAATTATGATCCATCGGTTTAAGCTTGAGTTGTTGAAGCAACCGAATAAGAAAGCGGCTGTTGTTCAAACCATGAGGACTGCTGGTCATACCGTACTATTTTCCGGTATCACCATCATGGCTGCGATGTCAGCTCTGTTTATAGTTGAATTATCAGCCATTCGATCCATTGCATTTGGTGCCGTTCTGGTTGTATTTATGGCTGTATTAACCAGTGTGACATTGCTTCCTGTTGTTTTGCTATTATTAGGTGAAAGAATTAATGCATTTAAGGTACCTTTCATTCCGCAGCCAAAAGAGGAAGTGAGTTCAGGATGGTATAAGTGGGCACATGCAGTAATGAAAAGACCAGTTATATCTATGTTCCTTGTCGTAGGCGTCCTGCTTGTATTAGCACTCCCTGCTAAGGATCTGGATACCTTTACACCGGATGCACGAATTTTGCCAAGTGAATCCCCAGTAAGACAAGGGATTAATATAATTGAAGATTCATTTGGGGTAGGAGCAACCAATCCGATATCTGTCGTGATTCATGACAAAGACGGCGACATTACATCAACAGAAAACTTAGAATATATTTCTGGCTTGACGCAGGAAATTAACAAACTGGATAATCTAACCAATGTATTTTCTTTGTTTACTGTTTTCCAAAATCAAAAACCGGAAGATATCATGCAAATCCTCTCTCAGGATTTAGAGCAGTTGCCTAAAGTGAATCAGCTTGTGATCAATCGCTTTGTCAACGATGCGAAAGATACGGCTGTTATCGATGTGGATGCAAGTGTATATGCGGCAAGTGATGACAGCCTTGCAGTTGTGAATAAGATTAAAGATGAAATTGTTAAAAATTCGAATGCTCCTGAAGGCGTAGAAGTTTATGTCGGCGGACAAACTTTAGAGGGGAACGAAGCCAATACAGTCATTGAAAATAGTTTAATTCCAGTTTTAATTACGATGCTCATTATTGTCTATATCATCTTGTTTATTACGTTTAGAAGCGTGTTCCTTCCATTAAAGGCGATTCTAATGAACTTACTTTCTGTAGGCGCTACTTATGGAGTACTGGTTTTTGTTATTGCACAAGGGAATGGCGCTGAGTTACTCAATATTGAGGCTAATGGTTACATTCAAAACTTTGTACCTGTTCTATTGTTAGCTTTATTATTTGGATTAAGTACTGACTATGAAGTATTTGTCCTCAATCGAGTGAAGGAAGAGTATACACAAGGTAAAAATAACACCGAAAGCGTTGCAGTCGGCTTGAGTGCGACCGGCCCGCTTATTTCAGGCGCGGCATTGTTAATGATCTCTGTATTTGGAGGTTTTGCCTTATCTGGAATCCTGCCAATTCAAACGCTTGGATTTGGGATGGCTGTCGCGATATTCATCGATGCAACGATTGTGAGATTTATCCTGGTCCCTGCAACGATGAAGCTATTAGGAGATTTAAACTGGTGGTTTCCATTTAGGGAAAATTCCGTCAAACGGAAATCGGAAAAAGAGGAAGTTATTTAAAACTTCTAATACCAATTCAAGCTGATAATAATAGGCTGTCCCGACAGCCTATTATTTGCCTTACAATAAGGAATAGAGTGGGGGGCCAATTTTGAAAGAGAAACAGTTTTTTGCTGTGGAGAAAGTTTCATTTAAGGATCTGCTAAAATGGAGAATCAAAAGGTTCCTAAAAAAGAAGGATCTTTCATTTCGTGTCCCGCACATCGATAGAGTAAAAACAGATTTTATTGGGAATAATCGTCAGATACCGGCGGCAACGTGGATTGGACATTCTACATTTCTAATACAAATGTCTGGATTAAATATCCTAACAGATCCTGTTTGGGCTTCAAGGTTAGGTTTTGAAAAAAGATTAACAAAACCTGGAGTGCCTATTGAGTCAGTTCCTGAAATTGATATCGTTCTCATTTCACATAATCATTATGATCATCTTGATTTTCGAACACTATATAAGTTAAAAGGCAATCCGCTATTTTTGATTCCTAAAGGGTTAAAATTAACTTTTTTAAAGAAAGGTTTCAATAACACGAAGGAATTTTCTTGGTGGGATTTTATGTTTCACAAAGGATTAAAAATTTCATTTATCCCATCGCTTCATTGGTCAAGAAGAACAATGAATGATTTAAATCATTCATTGTGGGGCGGGTGGATGTTAGAAGGAGAAAAGACAAATATTTATTTTGTCGGTGATTCGGGATATCATAATAATTTTAAACTAATTGGAAGTAAATTTAAGGTGGATTGTGTCTTAATGCCAATTGGTGCCTATGAACCCGAATGGTTTATGCAAAAACAGCATCTAACACCTGAAGAAGCTGTACAGGGTTACCAAGATTTAAATGCTCATCTATTTATTCCTATGCATTACGATGCTTTTCGCCTTGCAGATGATACACCCAAAGAGGCTTTGGACAGATTACTGAAAAAGTGGAAGGACAAAGAGTTAGATCAGGAGAATTTAAAAATCCTAAAGTTAGGGGAAACGCTAGTTTTCTAGGTGAGATATGGTTCCTATTCTTACCTTTGAAATAGTCTGTTATCAATTTAATAATAGTATTCAAAGTGTATGGAAGTAAGAATGAAATCCAATCAGTTTTCTTCCGTCTAAAATATAATAAAAGGAAAATTATAATTGAACTAGAGATGCATGTTAATGAAATGGTCTGAAGTACGTCAGCATTTTCCAGAGCGTTGTGTCTTAGTAGAAGCATTAAAATCAGAAAAAAAGGTAAAGAAAGAGTCATTGAGGAAATGTCCGTAATTGATGACTTTGAGAATGACAATGTAGCATGGAAAGCATACAAAAAACTACATTCGGAAAATCAAAGGCAATCGGTCGTTCCGTCGCTTTTCGCTACGAGGCTTGGCGAAAGTCCAAACGGAGTTTGGCATCGTGGCCATGGCCCACAATCTCCTGAAAGTGGCCGGCCTACACCAGCTACTTTCAGGAAAAAACAGTGGAAAACAAAAAACAAGTAGAGAAAAACAATTCGTTTTTCTCTACTTGTTTTATTTTAGGGACTTATTAGACAGCCCCTTTTATGTGAGTTCATGAAAGCTTAACTAATATTATTTATATTACAAATAGTAAAAAAACTATTTGTGAAAATCCTTTTTTTAGTATAATAGATTAGTGCAAACGCTTTCTGTTGTGCTTGCAACATGCAGATTAGGCATTGACTAATAAAGCAAAGGAGAACGTTATGAAAAACAGTGTAGAAGAGTCACAATTACATAGAGGATTAGAACAAAGACATATTACCTTAATGTCACTGGGTGCAGCGATTGGTGTAGGTCTTTTTCTTGGATCTGCCGATGCCATTAAGCTTGCAGGTCCCAGTATTCTACTAGCTTATGCTTTAGGCGGTCTAGTCATTTATATTATTATGCGAGCGCTCGGGGAAATGGCGATTAAAAATCCGGTGGCTGGCTCATTTAGCCGCTATGCTAGAGATTACATAGGACCGCTTGCTGGATTTATTACTGGGTGGAATTATTGGTTCTTATGGATTGTTACGTGTATGGCGGAAATCACAGCTGCCGGAATCTATATGCAGTTCTGGTTCCCTGGTACACCGCAATGGGCTTGGGCCTTGGGGGCATTAATCATTATGGCATCCGTGAATTTCTTAGCAGTTAAAGCCTATGGTGAATTAGAGTTTTGGTTTGCGTTGATAAAAATCGTTACCATTATATTTATGATTATTTTAGGACTAGGAATCATTCTTTTTGGAATTGGAAATGGCGGAGTGGCCATTGGTTTTGGCAACTTATTTGAACATGGCGGTTTCTTCCCGAATGGATTTAGCGGCTTATTGATGTCCTTTCAAATGGTTATGTTCGCTTATTTGGGAGTTGAAATGCTTGGGATAACTGCGGGAGAAGTTAAAGATCCGAAAAAAGCGTTATCACGTGCAATTGATACGGTATTCTGGCGTATTTTGATTTTTTACGTTCTTTCACTGACGGTGATCATGTCGATTTATCCTTGGGACGAGATAAGTCCTAAACAAAGCCCATTTGTTATGACATTTGAACAGATTGGGATTAAAGAGGCCGCTGGAATCATTAATTTTGTTGTTTTGACTGCTGCCCTTTCTTCTTGTAATAGCGGGATCTTTAGTACAGCAAGAATGTTATTTAATCTAGCTCAGCAAAATGAAGCACCTAAAAGCTTTGGCCGCACAACTAAAAGAGGCATACCAGGAATTGCGATTATCGCATCCGCAGTTGCTTTATTGATAGGTGTTTATTTGAATTATATTGTGTCGGAAAAGGTATTCGTTTGGGTAACGAGTATTGCTACATTCGGAGCTATTTGGACATGGGCAACGATTTTGATCTCTCACCTTCGTTATAGAGGAAAGATGACAAAAGAAGAAAAGAAGCGGTTGGAGTACAAAATGCCGTGGTTCCCATTCAGTTCATATTTTGCCCTTGCCTTTTTAGCCCTTGTCGTCGTTCTGCTGGCGTTTTCTAAAAATACAATAATTGCCCTGATTGTTGGACCAATTTGGATTATCTTGCTTGTAGCATGCTATTATGGATTTAGGTTGAATAAAAAAGTATCAAAATGAAAAAAGCGTATAGAAGCTAGTGATTGTCATTAGTTTTCTATACGTTTTTTGTTGTTTTTATTTTATACATAAAGGTTGCTGGATGAGCGAAAATAGAATAACTCGTTTTATTTTAATGGGGAGCATTCTATACAGTTGAAGGAAATAATAGCAACGAGTGGCTTTTTATACAAGCAAATTAGTCAGTCTATATGGATAGGTATATGAACTATATATTTAATTATATCGATAAAATAATTTATCAATTTGAATTTTCATTATTGTACGAATAAAGTGAAAAAATCGTTGTGTTTGTAAGTTGTTAAATTACAGTGATATAATATTACGCGTGATTTTATAAGTAAATATAGGAAGTGAGTAAGTTGTCAAATAATTCGAAAGAGAGTAAATTTGTACCTTATGTACCCGCATCGAAATCTCTTCCAGAATTAACGGTTACGGCTATTGTTCTTGGGATTATTCTTGCGATTGTATTTGGTGCAGCGAATGCCTACTTAGGTTTGCTTATTGGTTTAACTGTATCTGCTTCGATTCCCGCAGCAGTTATTTCGATGGCGATTTTAAGAGGGATTTTTCGTAGAAAATCAATTTTAGAAAATAATATCGTACAAACGATGACAACTGCTGGGGAAGCAGTTGCTGCCGGTGCTGTATTTACTATTCCAGCACTATTCTTGTGGGATATGGAGATTACGCAAGGGTTTATTATTTTCATTGTATTAACCGGAGGGTTTTTAGGCGTCTTTATGATGGTGCCTCTTCGTCAGCTTTTAATTGTAAGAGAGCATGAAACATTACCTTATCCTGAAGGGACAGCGTGTGCTGAAGTATTGAAATCAGGTGAAAAGGGTGGAACGAGTGCTAAATTAATTGGGATCGGTTTAGTAATCGGCGGGGTTATTAAAGCGCTTGGCGATGGATTTAAGCTGTTTAAAACAGAAGTGGAAACAGGGATTACGAATTTTAAAAATGCGGTAGTGGGACTCGATGCCTTTCCGGCTCTTTTAGGAGTAGGCTATATTATTGGTCCTCGTGTTGCGGGACAAATGCTTGCTGGCGGATTGCTTGCTTGGATTGTTATTATACCGATGATTAGTTTCTTTGGAGGTAGTAGTGCAACCGCTATTTTCCCTTCTGATGTACCAATTGGTGAATTAGATGCATGGGGTATTTGGGATTCCTATATTCGCTATATCGGGGCCGGAGCTGTAGCAACGGGTGGATTAATTACGCTTGTTAAAACGTTACCGATTCTATTTAGTTCTTTGTTTGCTACTGCGAAAAGTTTACAAGCTAATAAAGGGAAATTGACAGCAGGTCCTCTTCGTACGGAACAAGATATGCCAGCAAAATATGTTTGGTTAGGAACAATTATTGTCATTTTAGTTATTGCTTTTAGCCCTCTAACAGATGTAGGGATTATTGGGGCAGTTGCCATTGCTATTTTTGGATTTTTATTTGTAACGGTTGCTTCTCGAGTTGTTGGGGTTGTCGGGAGTTCATCTTCTCCTGTATCTGGAATGACCATCGCTACTTTATTAATTGTTGCTGTTACGTATAAAGCAACTGGTTTTACGGGGACAAGCGGTATGATCGCTGCCATTACAGTTGCGGCTATCATCTGTACAGCACTTGCGGTAGCGGGGGATATCTCACAAGATTTAAAGACAGGTTATATTGTAGGTGGAACGCCATGGAAACAACAAATCGCTATGATAATTGGAGTTTTGGCTTCTGCTTCTGTTATTGGGTTTATTTTAATTCTCATGGATAGAGCCTACACAATGGGTTCTGCAGCACTTCCTGCACCGAAGGCAGCCCTTATGAAAATCTTGGCTGAAGGTGTTCTTGGTGGAGACTTACCATGGACGTTAATCTTTATTGGTGCAGCTATTGCGATTACATTAGAATTTTGCGGGTTAAATTCATTAGTTGTAGCAGTCGGTATCTACTTGCCAGTTCATACGAGTGCGCCGATTATGATTGGTGGATTTGTCCGTTACTTTGTTGAGCGTCGTGCGAAAACAGAAGAAGTACGTAAAGAACGTGTAGATAGAGGAACATTATTTGCTTCCGGTTTAATTGCTGGGGAATCGTTAATTGGTGTTCTGATTGCAATTTTAATTGCGTTCGGTCTTCAAATGCCGGATGCCGTTGTGATTGCAAGTGATTTATTCCCATTCTTGCTATTCCTTGTGCTCGCCGGAGTACTTTGGTATATATCGAATAAAGGGAAAAAACGAAATGTTTCATAAGCGCCAATCTGAAAAGAGGAACCTGTTAACAATGGTTCCTCTTTTAAAAGAAAGCGTTAGCCTAGAACGAGATAATGTTAAAGGGAGTTATTTAATCATTCAGCGGACAAATGCTTTGGAACGATTTTCTATTCGTTTCTTCAAACAGCCTGCTGTTCGTCGAATTAAGCTTGATCAATTCGGGGCTTTTGTTATTCAGCAAATCGAACAACGTAAAAATGTCCATGACATCTCTGAAGCGACGATTGCTCATTTTGGAGAAGCGGCTGAACCAGCCCTACCACGCCTAGCTAAATTTCTAGAAATCCTTGAAATGCAAAATTGGATTATATGGGAGTCACAGTGACTTTTGGTGTTGTGGATAAGTTGTGGATAAATTAAAGAGGATATACATTCAAACCCTTGTAAAGAGTACTTTCTGCAAGGGTATTTTTTATTTGAAGAATAGAAGAAGGGAGTATTCACAAACTAATAATGTGTTTACAGTGACAAAAAATAAATAATATAGTAATATATAAAAACCGACTTAACACATAAGTTTAAAATATATTTTAAGAATGAAGGGAAATTATTGATATGACAGGGTTTGTTTTATTAAATGTTGCTATAATGCTAATATTGATTCTTGTTCTATTTGTTATGCAAAGAAAACATATTTCGTTTACAAAAAGGGTGTTTACAGGTCTAGGAATTGGGGTTATTTACGGATTTATTCTTCAATATTTCACTGAACCTGATTCAGAAGCGATGCTTACGACCGTTGATTGGTTCAATCTTGTCGGTAGCGGTTATGTGAAGTTTTTACAAATGATTGTTATGCCGCTTGTATTTATTTCGATTTTATCGGCGTTTACAAAATTAAAACTGACTAACAATATTGGAAAGATTAGTTCGTTGATTCTTGCAATTTTAATTGGAACAACAGCGGTTGCAGCTGCTGTAGGAATTACAGCTACTTTTGCTTTTGATTTAGAAGCTGTTCAAATTGAACAAGGTGAAGCAGAAAATGTACGAGGCGTAGAGCTTGAAGAGAAATATGGTACGACTGTGGAAGGGAAAACGATGCCACAGCAAATTCTTGAACTCATTCCGGCGAATCCATTTTTGGATTTAACAGGAGCTCGTCCAACATCGACTATTTCAGTTGTGATTTTCGCTGCCTTCCTAGGCTTTGCTTACCTTGGTGTGAGAAGAAAACAACCGGAACAAGCGGAGTTATTTGCTAAAATTGTCGAGGCATTTTATTCGATTATTATGAGAGTTGTGACATTAATTTTACGATTGACGCCATACGGAATTTTAGCGATTATGACTAAAACGGTGGCAACAAGTGATCTTGATGCAATCGTTAAACTAGGTGAATTCGTTGTTGCTTCTTATGTGGCTTTACTTGTGATGTTCCTCATCCACTTGATTTTACTAGCTATCGGTGGGTTAAGCCCGGTAAAGTACTTAAAGAAAGCTTTCCCAGTCCTTGTGTTTGCTTTTACTTCTAGATCAAGTGCAGGAGCACTGCCAATGAACATTAAAACGCAGAAACAAATGGGTGTTTCAGACGGGATTGCGAACTTCTCAGGATCATTTGGCTTGTCTATTGGACAAAATGGCTGTGCGGGTATTTATCCAGCGATGCTTGCTATTATGGTTGCTCCGACTGTTGGAATCAATCCGTTCACACCATCGTTTATTGCGACCGTCATTGTAGTCGTTGCCATTAGTTCATTTGGTGTTGCAGGCGTTGGTGGAGGGGCAACTTTTGCAGCTCTTCTCGTACTATCAGCATTGAACTTACCTGTTGCTTTAGCTGGCTTATTAATTTCGGTTGAACCGCTAATTGATATGGGACGCACTGCTTTGAATGTCAGCGGAAGTATGACATCAGGTGTACTGACTAGTCGCATAACTGGTGATTTAGATAAGGAAAAATATAATTCTGAAGCGGAAGTATTAGAAGCAGATATTTAAACTGGAGAGACTGTCTCAAAATAGATCATTTTGAGCAGTCTCTTGTTTTTTACAAAAAATAAAAAAAATGGTCCTTTTTTGATATAATTTAGTCACCTTAGGCGAGATGTCTCTTAAGGAAAGGAGCCGTTCTTTTATGATTATTCAGTATAATATTGACCACTTACCTTACCAATAGATGTTGAATATATGATACCCCTAAATCAACTATCGCATATTGTCCACAATACTATTAAACAGATGGATTTCTCTGTTTTTACTCCTCATTACTCAGAAGGTAGAAGGGGGGATTTTTATTGTCAAAATTAAGCTAAATTCCAAACGAGATAAGAATAAAAAAGAGGATGCTGTTGAACATGCATAAAGTATCACTTCAAACCAAAATTCTTGGGTTAGTATTATCATTAAGCTTATTTCTGATTCTCCTATTAACGACTTTCTTTACTTACATGGAAGGAAGGCAAATAGCAGAAGATAAAGGCCGCTTAGCTTTAGAGCTATCGAAAACTATTTCTTTTATGCCGACTATCATCGAGGCCATTAAATCAAAGAATCCATCCGAGAAGATCCAACCTATTGTAGAAAAAATCCGTCATGAAACGGGTGCCGAATTTATCGTCGTAGGAAATACGGATGGAATACGTTATTCCCATCCGCTAGCATCAGAAATAGGAAAACATATGATAGGTGGAGATAATGAACGAGCTATTCAAAAAGGTGAGTATTATATTTCAGAAGCAAGAGGCTCCCTTGGACTTTCGATGCGTGGAAAATCACCAATCTTTAATCAGAATGGCGAGATAATCGGGATTGTTTCAGTCGGATTTTTAGTAGAAGATGTTCGTGAACAAATCTTTGAAGATGTGTCTAAAGAAATTGTTGTATCAGGTATAGCACTTCTTTTATCTATAATCGGCAGCTATATGCTTGCCAGAAGTATACGTAAAGATACATTAGGATTAGAACCAATGGAAATTGCTAACTTATATAAAGAAAAAAATGCTGTACTCCATTCTGTGAAAGAGGGAATCTTAGCCATTGATCGAAATGGAGTGATTACATCTATGAACCAACCAGCCAAAAAGCTGT
This sequence comes from Bacillus sp. JJ634, assembly GCF_036962285.1. NCBI lineage: Bacteria > Bacillati > Bacillota > Bacilli > Caryophanales > Bacillaceae > Bacillus > Bacillus sp. JJ634. Next base: position 1,884 of record NZ_JBALMU010000109.1, on the reverse strand, counting down.
TAGATATAAAAGGGTCTGTCCGCGATTTGAAAGTGGATGGTTTTTTTCCTTCGACTTATTTGTACGAAGTGTTGAAATCAGCAGAGCCGCAAATCGATAAAGAAATGACGTGGAAGCATAAAACGGTTATTGTCAATTGCACTCCAATTTTTGATGGTGAACATGTAAGTGGTGTAGTTGCTTCGTTTCGTGATAAAACAGAAATAGAGCAAATGGTTAATACATTATCAGAAGTTAAAGTATATTCAGAGGATTTAAGGGCGCAGACACATGAGTTTACGAATAAATTATATGTGCTATCCGGATTAATACAATTAGGGGAATATGAAGAGGCTATAGATATGATACAGAGTGAGACGTCTGAACTTCAATCCTTAAACCGAATCGTATTTGAACAGATAAAAGATACAAAGGTTCAGGCCATTTTATTAGGGAAGTTGGGTAAAGCATCGGAAAAGAAAGTCACTTTTGAAATCGATGAGCAAAGTTATTTAGAGGCATTGCCACCCCATATCACATTGTCTGAGCTTACTTTAATTCTTAGTAACATCATAGATAATGCTTTTGAAGCGGTTTATGGCAGTAAGGAACCGGCTGTAACGTTTTTTGCTACTGATATCGGAGAGGATATTATCTTTGAAATTAGTGACAATGGAAAGGGAATAGGGGTAGAAGATATCTCGCTCCTTTTTGAGAGGGGATTTACTTCGAAAACAGGTAAATTTCCAAGGGGCTATGGGCTTTCAAACGTTGACCATGCAGTAAAAGAGTTAGGTGGTATTATCGAGGTTCAAAGTGAGAAAGAAAACACCGTATTCACAGTTTATCTTCCTAAGAACAGAGAGGTGAAGAAAAATGACTAAAATAAGAGCGGCTATTGCAGAAGACGATTTTCGTGTGGCAGATATACATGAGAAGTTTCTTGATAGATTTGAAGAAATAGAAGTGGTTGGTAAAGCCTTAAATGCAGAACAGACTATTGAAATTTTGAAGCAAAAGAAACCGGATCTACTTCTTCTTGACGTATATATGCCAGACCAACTTGGTTCTGATTTACTTCCGATTATTCGGCAAAAGTACAAGCATGTCGATATTATTATGATTACGGCGGCAACCGATAAAGAAATACTTGAAAAGGCACTTCGTTATGGTGTGGAGTATTACTTGATAAAACCAGTAAAAATAGAGCATTTTCGGCAAATTATTGAAGAATATCTTAATAAATACCATCTTATGCAAACTGACCAAGAAATTAATCAGGAATTTATTGATCGTATTTTTAAAAAAGGCACGCCTCCAAACGCAGTAAATAAGGAGACTTCTTTACCAAAGGGAGTCGATGATATTACTTTATCGAAAGTAAGAATAGTACTTGAGAAAAGCTCTATTGGATTATCAGCAGAACAAGTGAGCAGACAGATTGGTGCTTCAAGAACGACAGCAAGGCGCTATTTGGAATATTTGATTTCTGTGCAGGAATGTAAAGCAGAAGTCGTATACGGTGTAGTAGGCAGACCTGAACGTAGATATTATAAGATTTGAGAATGGCTAAGTAGTCCTTTATGAAGGACTGCTGGCTGTTCTTTTTTATGAAATGAGCTCAAAAACAATAGTAAATACTTCCTTATGACTGTACTGTTAAAGTTTTCCGTGAACATAATGAACAAAATTAACGTAATAATTTTAATAAACAGTAAATTGCAAACGCTTACAAACGGAGTCTCATAGATTACAATTTATTTAATTTAGTAGATAAGGAGTGATCAAAATGCTCGCTTTATTAGGGTACTTAATGATTTTAGTATTTATGATTTTAATTATGACAGGGCGTCTTTCGGCTATGATTGCTTTAATTGTCGTACCAATTGTCTTTGCTCTTATAGG
>NZ_JBALMU010000108.1:0-13567 GCF_036962285.1 Bacillus sp. JJ634 | reverse complement strand
AGCAGCTACATAATATCTAATCTCTGGAAACTAAATGATAAAAATCTCCTTCTTGTAGATCTCCGGGTAATATTGGATGGTCTAACTCTAACAACAGTTCTCCAATCAAGACTTGGCCGCCTTTCGATTGATTATATACCTGTTAAATAATAAGTAAAGTAGTCTGATAACTTCTCAATATTGAATGTTTGGTGATTCTCTAAAAGCTTTTTTTATAATCAATACGTAATTAACTTTCACATGTGTAGACAGTTAAGAACAAGACTATACTGTGACACAGTCTGCCAAACAGCAGAAAGATCCTCCTACTCTATTCTTTTCAATATTGAAGTAAATCTAACTTAATTAAAAGTGACCAGCAGTTCTTTTAGTGATCTAAAACCAATTAGTTTTCTCCATTGTAGGTCAGACGTAGCTAATTGGAGATGCTCCATTTGTTGCAGGAGTGTTTGAATAGCTATTTGTGCTTCAAGACGTGCTAATGATGAGCCTAAACAAAAGTGAATTCCATATCCAAATGCAAGATGAGGATTCAAGTTTCTAGTGATATCGAGCACATTGGGTTCAACGAATTTTTTCGGATCACGATTCGCTGCTCCTAACATTATGTATACTTGCTCGCCTTTTTTAATGGTGACTCCATTCAGTTCAATATCTTCTAATGCAATACGAGCGGTCATCTGTGTTGGGCTTTCATAGCGTAAAAATTCCTCAACTGCTGTTTTAATCAGTAATGGATTTTCCTTTAACATCCTTAATTGCTCTGGGTGATTCAATAAGGTTAGAATCGAATTGCTAATGAGGTTTACTGTTGTCTCATGTCCAGCAATAACAAGTAAAATACATGTTGCGAGTAATTCTTCATCTGTTAACTGGTCACCATATTGTTCCTCCCTTATTAACATGCTAATAAGATCATCTTGAGGGGCTTGCTTCCGTTTTTTGATTAGCTTTTTAAAATAAACGATTAACAGCATCGTTGTATCGTTTCCATTTACTAACGTCCCTCTTGTCCGAGTAAAATCAATTGTTTCGATTAAGCTAACAGCCCATTCTCTGAATTGATTGCGCTCTTCTGATGGTACTCCTAATATTTTAGCTATAATGAGACTAGCTAAAGGAAATGCAAAATCTGTAACAATATCCATTTGTCTCTTATTTTGCACCTTATTCAGTAAGTCATTAACCGTTTCTTCTATATAAGGACGATAATTTTCCACAACACTTGGACTAAATACTTTACTAACCAACATGCGTAAACGTTTATGGTCATGTTGATTCTTAAAAAGCATCATATCGTTCTGAATATTTTTAAGATGTTCATATTTTTTCGATGTCTGAGGCAGCGGGGTGCGATTTTTAAAATTTATATGATCTTTAAGAATCGCTACAGCCTCTTCATATCCAGTTATATACCAACCCGGATATTTAAATGAGTTCCCCCTATAAATAGGATTATTAGAACGTAAATTATCATAAATGGGATAAGGATTTCTTAGAAACTCAGGAGAAGAAAGTGAAAATGGTGTTATGTTCGGAACTTCTAGCTTTTGTTTTATATCGTTTGTCATATTATGTTATGCCTCCAATATAATCACCTTATTTTTAGCGACGCATCTATATTTGAGTAAACGCGTCTCTTTTAAAAAGGTTATTTCCGTAAGATTTTATCATTTTAGGCGAGAAGACTCCTACCTCAAGGAATGTGAAGGGCGATAGCCCAATGAGTAGGTGGGAGATGAATCGCCTTTTAGCGTTGCAAAACACCCGTTTGCATGGTGTAATATTCCTGTACGGATTGTTCTTTGAAAACTGAAGATATGAGGTTGTGACAGGAAAAGCGTCTGTCATGTAAAATCTTCAACGTTCTTTCACCCCTCACTCACCGAAGTAGCGAAAACCAAGCAGAGTTAGGGAGTGTGGTGAGTCCAACGTACACAAGATATTAAGCTATAACCGTAGGGACTACGGGGGGGGAGCCTACTCCATAACTAGTGGATACACTGGTGTTCATAGGAATCCCCCACTTCAAGCGTTAGCTAAGTTGGGGGGAGTTCAATGAATATACAAGCCAACTCCATCATTTTGAGAAAATGGTTCCTATGAGATTAGATTACCGATTGCTATTATTCTTCCCCTTCTAAGCTAGCTTTCATTCTAATACTATAATACTTTTCCTGTTGCATACTTACGATCCTGTAACCATATGCCATCCTATTGTAACCTTATTCATATAAATAGTTTACAATAAGAATGATAGAATTATTAATTAATTCTGTCAACACGTTTAAAATGTTTCTTATTTTTATAAGGAAAAAGAGCTAAATCCATCTAGTGAATTTGGCTCCTCCTAATTATTTCGTATAGTCTTTTAGCACTTCTTATCAAACTCTTATTCAAGCGTTCACTGTGATAATAGAGTTTTTATATTATATTTTTTACAAATGTTAATTTGACGAACTTGTTGGGCATTTTGTTTACCTTTTTATATCAACATGAATTTTCATATTATGTTTAATGATTTTAGATGGGCGGCTGAGTACTTATATCAACGTGATATCAATTTAATACAGTCAATTTAATACAGTCAATATTTTTTAGTTTACGCTACCTTTTTCTATAAGTACCTTCAGTTCTTCCCGCTTCCATTAACTAGTAAGGAATTAAGAGGACAAATGGAGAACATCTTAAAGGAGCAAAAGCCAAAATAAAAAGAGGGAGCTTCTCAACTCCTCTAAGCTATTAATTCAACATGTGCATAAAAAAATAAAATTCGATTTTATCTCCGTGATTTCATAGATAAGTCGGGATTTTTGCGATAAGAAACTCTTAATGTGGTAATCTACATTTCCTGACGCTACCACTATATATGTCCAACCTGTTAAACCGACATAAGAATGTTGCTTTGAATACGCTGTTGTTTTTTGGATGGGATGATGCCGTAAAATTAATTTTGATTTATATATTTTTCTTAATTTTGTGTATTTTTTCTAAGATTAAAAAGCGTAAAATGATACTGGAATTAATTCTAAAGGAACACCGTAAAGCGCTTATTTAACTATCAAAAGGCTCTAAGGAATGATTCCAAGAGCCTTTTTTCTACAAACATCCATAAAGTGAGCCAAACCGTAACAATTAATATTCCAGTAATAGATAAAGAAAATTAGTTATTTAGTGAGTTATATTCTTTTTATCAAACTAACAGCTAATCTATTAAATTGAAAATATTCAAATGATAGGATTACTTTGTCAATGCAGAAACCTCATGTAGTGCATTTCTTACTGTTCCATATTCACTTGCATGCGGGCGGTCTCCGTCATCTGCGTATCCGTAATCAAACATGCGATTTCGGTTTAATGTTAATTTCGTCACTCTAGGACGCAATAAATCAAATAGTTTAAATCGATCATGTAACTGCGGATATTGTGATTGATAATGCAAAATTTCATTACGCACAGTACTCCAAAACTCTTGTTCAGTAACCCCTTCATGCTCTTCTAAAATCGTTGCTAAATAACGGAAATGACAAATAAATAAACCGGTTAAAATAAACTGTGTTAACCCTTCTGGTTCCTCACTTCTTAATACAGTTTTTAACTCGTGGGATAATGATTGTAACTCATCAAACGGTTGGTTACTGATATTCACATCATCTACAAAGTCTTTCATAATAATTCGAACAGGTTTAAAATTGTTTAATACAAGCACAGTATTTTGACCATGCGGTGAAAACACTGTTCCATATTGATATAAATAATGCAATAGCGGAGGCAATACAGCATTCATTAATGCAGAAATCCACTCTCTCGGTGTCAAGCCGGATTTTTGAATATATGTTGACACAAGCGCCTTCCCGGAATAATCAAGATGCAATAAAGCAGCTAACGTAAGGGCTTGTTCTCCTTCTTCTAACTCTTCGTAGACACTTTCTCTCCATACCACGCCAAGCATTTCTAAATATTGATAGGGGGCATTTTGAATATTGGTAAACGTAGGGTGATTTACGTTTAACGTTGCCACTTCACCGAGTAGTCCTATCTTACACGTATCTCTTAAAAAAGTATCTTGATCTCGAATGCCTTTAATGTATTCCGTTACTTGAGGGGCTATAACGCATCGTTCACTAGGCAACCCTCGATAAACAAGTGTATTTAATATACTCATCGGAAGCTTTACATGAAATTTTTCTGGATGAGTCGTATTTACAAATGTTCGAATGGACTGCTGTGGTAAATAGCTATCTTCACTTTCTCCAAGCGGAACGATAAAGTCATTAGCAATATACTCCGCAAAGAGGGGAACGATGACATTTAACCATTGCCATTCATGAACAGGTAAATAATAATAATCACTACATGTTAGTTGACGTTCTTTCAATCTATCAGCGAATGATTTCAGTGCGGCTTCGCTCAGTTCTTGATTTATCATTTTTTCAAATGACAACGCGGCTACTGAATGAAATGAACAAACTTGTTTAGCAACAGCAATCCATGAGAGCTGAATAGGATTTTTTTGTTCTGGAGCAAATCTCACATAATCATCAAATCCAAAACCAATTCTTCCTTTATTATATGTAATCCACGGGTGCCCCGTCATCTCCCCTTCCAATTCAGCATAATCCATTGTAGAAAGCTCATCTGCCGATTTTTGATTTTGTAAATATAAATCAGCAACTAACGTATGAAAATATTCTTTCGCTAAATGTCCTGCTGTAGAGCTTGTCATTCCTTCTTCTTCGGACAATCCGATTAGTAACTGCAGCGCTTTAGAAACTGTGATTTCTTGGTTTTCAAACGTTACTTTTATCGTACTCGCTATAACATGATAACTATCAAATAGCCTTTCTTTTGCTTGGTACGTATACGTTACTCCTTTTTTATCTTTCCATTGATACAATGTAGCCTGTGATAGCTTTTGTATTTCCGTTGGTTCAATAATATGTTCATACATAAACTCTTGAAGCATTTTTGCAAGCAGCTGTTGATTCACTTTTTCCCACGATTGTTTCGTAAACTTGGATAGATCTGTTTCTACAATCTTCATCCTTCATTCTCCTTTACCTTTTTATAAAGCACTACTGGTTTGTTATGAATTGTTATGGCAATGATTGCTGCTACTAATAAAACGGCACCGCATAGCAAAGGGACGTACAAACTTACTTTACTCACCGTTAACGCCAACAAAGGAGCAAAGAGCAGTGCCACATTTTGTACAGCAATTAACCAACTATAATAATAAGTAGCCGCTTCATGGAATTGTCGAAATAAATAAATATCTAATACAACCATACTGAGGTAAAAGCAGCCCCCATATACAATTCGACTTATAATAAATATCCCTAGACTATCAATAGATGCTTGTATAGCTAACGAAAATGCACTAAGAATCGTTACTATATACAACAGCAGTGTATCTTGACCTCTAAATACACGGATTGGTACACAAAACTTCAATATAATAGCCATAATACTTGGCATAACATAGAGTAAAGCATTCATTTGATTACCTACTTCATATCTATCCTCCACAAATAAGGTGAAGTAAGGGCGAATCACATTATGGCCAAGATGAAAGAAAAAGATAGCTATCATGTAAAAGTAAATGAGTCGTTTATTGACTTTTATGTGCATCGGTTGCTTCTTCTCTATCGCAGTTGGTGATAACAGTTTTGTCGCTAGTAAAATGACCATCAGACCAAGATCCATACAAGCAAATATGAGATACACTTTAAGCGGCATTTCCCATGTAATGACGAAGCTTCCTAATAAACTCGAAACAATAATAGCTGTATGCATGACGAGCATATAAACCGTTGTTTTTTTCGCTTTTTCCTCTTGTTGTTCCATACTTTCAACTAAAAAGGGATACAATAGATATAAACTGCTTTGAAATACAAGCAATAAAAGCGATGTTATTAAAAAACTTAAAAATGTTGTACTTTCGCTCAGAATGACTTTAAAAACAGCTGTCATAAAAAGAGAGCATATTACAACTTGTCGCATGGACCACTTCTTTAATATAGCTCCCCAGAAAGGTGTCATAATGATGACAACAAGTCGACAGCAAATGATAAAAATAGAAGTCATTTCTACTCCTTGTACGCCAAATGCCTCTGAAAAATACTGCGGATAAAATGGAGATAATAACACCTCAGACAGCATCGTTAGAAACAAGCATACAAAGACAAATTGATTGCGAGTCATCACCTATTAAAATCCGAACTGCTGAAAGATATTTCTTTTATACAGTTTATACACTTCTTTTCCAGCAATTTGATTAATAATCGCTGCATTTCGATAAGCACCAAGCCCTAAGTCAGGTGCTCCTACTCCATGTGTATGAAGTTCACCATTTTGAATAAATAATGAAACTTCATCAACTGTTGTTTTAACTTTATATTGTTCATCTATTTCTAGCTGCCCTTGATCATCAAACTTTAAATACTGTTTGATCCCTTCTAAAAAGGAAGGTAATGAGCTTTGGTAACCAGTTGCTAAAATCACTACATCACTTACCGTTTGCTGGTATACCCCTTGTTCATATTGATACAAGGTTAATCGTTGGCTGTCTTCTTGTCGTTCAATATTCGATAATTCGGTTAACGCTTGAATTTTGATTGGTGTTTTCTCTCCACCAATTGTTCGTTCGTACAATAGTTCATAAATATCGCTAATGGTTTTGACACTAATCCCTTTATAAAGCAGGGCTTGGTTTTGTAGCACTTGTTGTTTCTTTTTAGGCTCTAAATGATAAAAGTAGCGTGTATAATCTGGCGAAAAATGTTCTAAGCCAAGTTTTGAATATTCCATTGGATAAAACCCTTTAGAACGCGTGTACCAACTCAACTCATACTTTTGATCATCCTGCTGTTGTAATAAATCGTATACAATTTCGGCTGCACTTTGACCTGAGCCGACAACGGTAATACTTTTTGCTTTCAATGTTTGTTCGCGTTTCATTTTATAGTGAGCGGAATGATATAATTGATCACTATACATCGACTGAAAGTCTTTTGGAAAAATTGGTTTCGTTCCAATCCCCATTACTATATGACGACTGTAGTATGTTTTAACGCTTTCTTCATGTTGAACCGTTACTTCATAATAAGTATCTTCTTCTGTATGAAGCGTAATGTTTGTAACTTCACTGCTAAACTTCAAACCTCTTAAACGATTTGCGACCCATTGACAATAGTGATTATATTCATTACGCGGAATTTGAAATTTTTCAAAAAAGTAAAACTGATACAATCGTTTATTTTCATGCAAATAATTTAAAAAGCTATAGGGACTTGTCGGATCTACCATTGTTACCATATCAGCCATAAATGGAACTTGTAAGGTCGTTCCTTCAAGGAGCATACCAGGATGCCAATTGAATTGTGGCTTTTGTTCAAAGCACATATATGTACATTCCGTTTTTTCAAGCAGTGCTGCTAATCCTAAATTAAATGGACCTACTCCTACGCCAATAATGTCTAAAATGTTCCGTTGTTCCATTGACTCCACCTTCTTTCAAATACTTCTCTTTCACAGCTAAGCAGTAATCCCGTCTTATCTGGTAATTTCACTTCTTTAATAGGCTGAAAACCGCATTTCTTAAATACTGCTATCATTTTTTCATTACGGATATCCGGTTCTGCTACAACTTTTTTCGTGTCAACCATTTCAAATTTTCTCTTTAAAATACTTAAAAGCAATGGATAAATATATCCCTTCCCTAAGTAGGAAGGTTCTCCAATTAATAAATGAATACCTTGATCACCTGGATCGTTTGAATAGTATTCGCTAATGATATCCCCTTCCACCGTATACGATTCCCAATAACTCATCGGCACTCCATTGATTTCACCTATTAGTAATTGTTGATGAGCGTCCGTTAAAAATGTTTGCAAATGCCGCATATAAGCATCTCTATCGATATTTAAATTCCAATAAGGAATGACATGCGGCTCATTCATCCATCTATGTAAATGGTCAAAATCCTCTTTTAAAGAAACCGGACGAAATGTAAACTCCTTCTTCATTCGAGAGTCGTAAATTGTAAACGGGTAATTAGTTTGTAATCCCATTTTCATCGGTTCACACCCACTGCTTTATATAATGGATTATCTATGTTTACATAAACGGATTGAGTTTCTAGAGCTCCTACTAATTCATCCATATCATGAACACGTGTTAAGAAATTAGCTTTGCAAGGAAGCTCCTTATGTTCAAGCAGTGAAGTTACGAGCTGCGTATGATCTTGTAATAGATATGGTTTAAGTTCTTCTCGTAAAAGGGTCAATAGCTTCCTTTCATCGATAAGATTACTTACTCCAAATGCATTAATGAGCCCGAATATATGATTAAAAAATACATAATAACGGAAACGCTCCTCAGCAACCTCATCTTCACATACGGTATCACTTTCTCGATTCAATGTTGGCAGCAACTCACGCAACGCCGCTTCTTTTGATTTCATAAAATAGTAGCCTTGATTATCCCGATAATAAAATATTGACGGATAACCATCTTGATCTAAGTGAATAATCGAGTTTTGTTGATGTGCTTCTAAAGCAATTCCTTTCTGTGTATATAACCACAGCATTGGTTTTAACGTGATATCGATGTAACGTTTAAACCAAATCTCACTCGCTTGTTCAGTAGTAAGATTGTTATTATTACAAATGTTCCGAATAATGTTCGTAAGTTGTGATGCTTCATCAAATACATGGTCTTGACATAAGCTTGCTAGAAGGGTTGTATTGTATCCTTCTTCTTTAAACGGATTGTCACGAATCATCACTTCAAATCCAAGTTCCTCATCGCCTAACATGACAAAAGCTGGGTCTTTAATAAATTGAAAAGCAGGATATTGAGCGTGTAATTCACTTTCCAAACTTGCTTGTAGTAATCTTGCTACCTCCACACCACGATTCAATTCCTTCACTTTATTTACACGTAAAGAATTTGTGATTTTTACAGGAATCGAGAATTTATACATCACATCCGCATCAGGACTATATACTGTACGCACAGACGATGTTGGATAAAAGAGTCCACCCTGAGGACCTAAATAAGTAAGCTGCTCTTTATGTATCCAATTAGTCACTTCTTCTTTCCCTAGTAAAAAGCGTGCTTGAAGTGGATGCATCGGTATGAGCGTATATTCATCATCTTGACAATATTTCAGGGCAAACTCCTTTGATATTGTTTTATCTTGTATTAATTGCTTTTTTATTATATTTGTAGCTGACTGACTATAAGCCGATTGTTCTTTAACAATTGAACGATGCGCTCTAAAATAATGAAGCTGAAAATTCCCTTTTAATTCCGGAGCAAATATAAATTCTTCTTCAGGTAAAATACCTTGACGGCTTTTTGGTGTTGGATGAAGCTGATGACCAATTAATAAAGATTGCTCTGACTGTAAAAATGTTTTATCCCATTTGTAGCATTCTTCTAATTCATGTTTCCTTCTTTCAATAAATAGATTCATATTTTCATAACTTAAAAGAACACGTACGATGAAATCATTAACTTGTAATAAATCATCCGTTACTTCTTTCATTAACAGTGAGAGAAGTGTAATCATATCAAGTTCCTTTATTTCTTGATGATGGATTTGATAACATAACTCTCGCTTAAATAAGTGCCGACCTGTTACGGAGCGGTATTTTACAGGCAAATAAAGAGTTACTGGTTGTTTCTTTAATTCAATGACTAATACTTCTTCATTAGATATGCCGTTGACGGATCGCCATATACCCTGTCCTGTTTCTCGAATATAGCAATTGATTAGATTTTGCATCGTAATAAAACTAGCTGATAGTTGCGTGTTCACGTAATCGTTCCTCCTTTTTTTCAAGGTCTTTTCCTAGACTAATCACTTCATCTAACCGTTTAACCGTTTCATCAAATGTAATTAACGGATTTAACATGGTCAGTTTCAAGTAGACTTGCCCGTGATTCTTTGTCTTCGCCATAATCAATCGGCCCTGGTCATAGAAAAGCTTTTGAATGGACTGATTGATAGTATTTTCAAATAATCGCTGTTTTTGCGTATCTCTGTAATGAGTGTTTGGTTGATAACGAAATACTATTGCATTCATTTCAGGAGTATTCAGCAATTCGATATCTTTTCTCTCTTGTAAATAATCAGCTGTCTGTCTCGCTGTTCTAATTGTGTAATCAATCATGTCGCCAAACTCTTGTTTACCGACTGCTTGAAATGTCAACCATAATTTAAGTGCATCAAACCGTTTCGTCGTCTGAATACTACGGTCAACTAAATGAAGCTGTGAATCCTCTTCTGGATTTAAATAATCGGCATGCAGTTGAATGTGTTCAAACATAGAGGCACTTTTTACAAAAAATGCGCCACAGCTAACTGGCTGATAAAACCATTTATGAAAGTCCATCGTAATAGAATCTGCTTTATGTAAATGAGAAACTAGATGACTATATTCGTGCGAGAATAGTAAAGCGCCTCCGTACGCCGCATCTGCATGCAGCCATATATTTTCCCTTTCGGTTAATTCACTTAGTTCATGAAGTGGATCAATACTTCCAAAATCAGTTGTTCCTATCGTCGCCACAACTGCAAATGGGATATCCCCTTGCTTTTTTACTCTTTCGATTTCTTCATATAAATGCTCAGGACACATTTCAAAGCGTTCATTCGTTTTTATTGTTACGACAGATTGCATACCAAGACCTAATTGAGCAGCTGATTGCTGTACGGTAAAGTGGGCTTTTTCCGAACAAAAAATTCGAAATCTCTGCGCTTCCGCTGGTAATCCTTGCTTACTCACATTGATGGAAAAATGCTTAGCGCAATATTCATTACGAGCTAACAGCAAGGCCATATAGTTGGATTGCGTACCGCCGCTCGTGAACACTCCAGAAGCAGTTTTAGGATAATTAATCTTTTTAATCATTTCCTGAATAACGCCGTCTTCTATATAAGTAGCTACCGGACTTTGATCCCATGAGTCCATCGATTGATTGAGAGCTGTAATAATTACTTCGGCAGCAAGAGCTGGAATCATAGGTGGACAGTGTAAATGAGCCATCGCACCAGGATGAGAAATATGTAACGAATACTTCATGACCAGATGCTGTATAGACTCGAAAATAGCATTTGGTAGCTTCCCTTGATTTTCAAGCTTTACAAATCCCGCAGCCTTCTTTTGAATATCCTCCATTTCAATATATTCATATGGTTTTTCAAGGCTTTGATAGTGGGTACCCACTAGTTTTACTACTTCTGACATATATTGGTAATAATTATCAATACTATTTACGGACGATGATAAAAACCATTGATCGAATGATGTCACGATTTATTTCACCCATTTCTTTTCAGCTGCTTTTATTGCATCTTCAAAACGAACAAGCACCTCATCTATTTGTTCTTTTGTCATAATTAACGGCGGTAATAATCGAATCACGGCCCCGTGTCTTCCACCTACTTCTAAAATGACACCGCGATCAAAACATTCTTTTTGGATAGCTTTTGCAAGTTCTCCATCTCCTGGATAACTCCCGATTGAATTAGGTGCTTGAGTCTTATCCACTATTTCTACACCAATCATTAAACCTCGACCACGTACATCACCAATCGATTTTACTTGTTGCTGAAGTTTTTTCATCTGTGTTTGCATGTACTGCCCTAGTTGATGAGCATGTTCAGGTAAATGATGTTCCTTAATATATTGTAAAGTTGCTCGACCGGTTGCCATTGCTAATTGATTGCCTCTAAACGTTCCAATATGTGCACCAGATTCCCATTTATCTAATTTTTTATCGTAAATAACAACGGATAGAGGTAAGCTTCCTCCAATTGCTTTTGATAAAACGAGCACATCAGGTTCAATATCAGCATGTTCAAATGCAAACATCTTTCCTGTACGACCAATGCCTGTTTGTACTTCATCAATAATAAGCGGGATGTTTCTTTCTTTTGTAATACGTCGCAATTGTTTTAACCATTCAATAGGTGCTGGTACGGAACCACCTTCTCCTTGAACGACTTCTACGATAATTCCCGCTGGTGTGACAATTCCACTTTCAGGATCATCTAATGTGTTTTCAATATATGTAGTAATAAATTCATGTCCATTCTTCCCAATTCCAAATGGGCAGCGATATTCATATGGATATGGTAAGAAATGTGTATCAGGCAATAGGGCATGAATATGCTTTTTAGGACTCGTAGTTCCACTAATGCTTAACGTTCCGTGAGTTGATCCATGATATCCCCCTTGAAAAGACAGAATGGAACGATTCCCTGTTGCTGTTTTGACAAGCTTAAGAGCTGCTTCGATTGCATCTCCACCAGTAGGTCCACAAAATTGAATTTTCGCTTTACGAGCAAATGACTCTGGTAGACTAGCAAATACTTCGTCAACAAATGCTTCTTTAACAGGTGTTGTTAAATCTAGAGTATGTAATGGTATTAAGTTATTAAGTACCTCTTGAATCGCCTCATGAACAACATCATGGTTATGACCAAGAGCTAATGTACCTGCTCCGGCTAAACAATCAAAATATTCTTTGCCATCCATATCCGTAATCATGACACCTTTTGCTTTTTGGATTGCTAATGGCAGTCGTCGTGGATAAGACCTAGCATTGGACTCTCGAATCTCTTGCGTAGAAAGCAAAGTTTCGTTGGACACTAAAGGTTTAATTAGAGTAGACATATCATATCCTCCTAATAATTTTTTAATTGATATTGATTATCACTCGCATATAAACAATAAATGAAAATGATTATCAATGTCAATGTAATTTTAAGAAAATAAGAAATTATTCCTATTTTCAGCACCTTGTACAAATTTACAAAATTTTTACTTTTATCTTCTTTCAAACACACACTAAACCGACTAAACATGTGCGAATTTTACTTATTCTTACATAACTGATTATGGGGTAATTCTTTACTTTGAATACACACTTAATATACATAATGCCTTTTCTAGACATTGGTTTAAAAATTCATGTGGGAAGATGAGTAACGTTTTAGCATCTGAACGGTATGCTTTAATTGTGTGAAGGGGTAACTATTTATTTGAAGTAAATATTTTTCCAGAAGAATATTTTTTGGAAAAAGTAACTAAGATTTCCTTGTGAGGAACCTTTTCTCTGTTTATTCATATTGGAGAAGAAACGTAACAAATGCTACTTGCGATTTTACAACTAATACGACCCAAGTGAATTTACTCTGCCAATGAAATAAATATCTATAATAATTCATAAGTCGATTTGATAGTTTGGCATCCCTTTTAAATAAAATAAACCGGCCTGAATTGACCGGTTTGTTTAAACTACACACCATCTGTTTTATCGCTCTGATCTTTGTTTCTTTTGTTTCCTTTACTGTTGTCCCCGCTGACAGAAGCTTGGCCATGTAATTGTGGTGAATTTTGATTACGGCTGCCTTTATTAAATTTTTTTGTCATATCCCACATCTCCTTTCTTACTTCAAATACAGTTTGTCCCTTTTTGCTAAACTTATGTTTTCCTCTAAAAAAATAGTTACAATTATTATCAAATATTCGCAATGTTTGTACTCATTATG
>NZ_JBALMU010000107.1:0-11096 GCF_036962285.1 Bacillus sp. JJ634 | reverse complement strand
TTAGACTAACCTCATCATGCCCCAGATGAAGGCCATTTCGCGTGTGGGAATGCAGGAAAAAGTCCTTCATGCCGCAGATGAAGGCCATTTCGCGTGTGGGAAGGCAGGAAAAGGTCCTTCATGACGCAGATGAAGGCCATTTGGTGTGTGGAAATGCAGGAAAAAGTCCTTCATGCCCCGGATGAAGGTCAGTTTGTCCACCTAAACGGAGAGGCTGTCCCGAAATTCATTCTTCATGGGCCTTCTTTTTTTATAGATAGGTAATCAGCCTCAGAGCTTTCGCTTT
This sequence comes from Bacillus sp. JJ634, assembly GCF_036962285.1. Taxonomy (NCBI): domain Bacteria; kingdom Bacillati; phylum Bacillota; class Bacilli; order Caryophanales; family Bacillaceae; genus Bacillus; species Bacillus sp. JJ634. Next base: position 10,810 of record NZ_JBALMU010000107.1, on the reverse strand, counting down.
TCTAAATATCATCATATTTCTCCTAATTTACTCATATAGTGAAGTACATTACAGAGTAGAAAAGGTGAATAGGATGACTAAAAAATGGGTGCTTCCGTTAGTGATTGTCGTCTCGCTATTGATGGGGTTTTCTGGTGGTTTATATTGGACAAGTTTTCAAAAGGATAGCGGACAGCAGAGCAAGCAAATAGGGAATGAAGTAGAGGAATGGGATAAAATCGAACAAGCTTATCACTTAATTTTGAATCAGTATGTGGAGAAAGTAGAGAGTGATCAATTAATTGAAGGTGCGATTCAAGGGATGGTTTCTACTTTGAAGGATCCGTATTCCGTTTATATGAACAAAGAAATGTCCAAACAATTCAATGAAACGCTCGATTCATCCTTTGAGGGGATTGGTACGGAAATTGGAATGGAGGAGGGGAAAATTATTATTGTCTCTCCTTATAAAGATTCTCCGGCTGAAAAAGCAGGCTTAAAGCCAAAAGATGAAATTGTAAAAGTAGATGGAGAAAGCGTAGAAGGGTTAGATTTATATGAAACTCGTTTGAAGATTCGTGGGGAAAAAGGCACCGTTGTGAAGCTTGAAGTTAAACGTGAGGGGATTACTAAACCAATTGAATTTAGTATTGAACGGGCAGAAATTCCGCTGGATACGGTTTTTTCCTCTATAAAAGAAGAAGCAGGTAAGAAAGTCGGTTATATTGAATTAACGACCTTCTCGGAAAATACGGCAAAGGATTTTAAAGAGCAATTGAGCAAGTTAGAGCAAGCGGGGATGGAAGGGCTTGTCATTGATGTACGCGGTAATCCAGGCGGCTTGCTTTCTAGTGTTCAGGCCATTTTAGAAGAATTTATTACAAAAGAAAAGCCTTTCCTGCAAATTGCCGAGCGATCTGGAAACACAGAATCTTTTTACACCAAGCTAACAAAGGAAAAGGGTTATCCAATTGTCGTATTAACGGATGGGGGAAGTGCTTCAGCATCGGAAATTTTAGCAGGAGCTCTAAAAGAGGCGGGGGGTTATCCGCTGGTTGGAGAGAAAACATTTGGTAAGGGAACGGTTCAGCAAGCAGTGAAGATGGGAGATGGCAGCAATCTTAAACTGACACTATACAAATGGTTAACACCAGAAGGAAACTGGATTCACAAAAAAGGAATTGAGCCGACCATCCAAGTACAGCAGCCTCGCTTTTTCAATGTCCATCCTTTAACGGTTGAAAAAACATTGGAACGAGATATGACGGACGAACAAATTCAATATGCTCAAGCGATGTTAAAAGGGCTAGGCTTTGAAACGGGACGAGAAGACGGCTATTTTGATGTACAAACAGAAGTGGCCATTAAGGCCTTTCAGAAGGTGAAGAAATTGAACGTAACTGGAAAGCTTGATCGTGAAACGGCCTCAAAGTTAGAAGCGAGTATTTTGGAAAAGATTCAAGATGAAAGAAATGATGTGCAGCTAAGAACGGCGATTAAATATGTAGTTAGTCCATCGTTTAGCCGAATTAACGAGTAGCTACTATGTCATGTATCTAAAGGCTTTGTTAAATAGCGTTGCGGATAATACGACTTGTGACTCAGGTGTGCGTGGCTACGGTCTCGCACGCCTTTTAACAGTGTTTTATTATCTAAAAAAGAGATCCTTCATCTAATCTTTTAATTAATGAATCCGACCCTCCACCGGCTACTGTATTTTTGGTAGAATAGGAGATAGCAAAGGTGGTGGAGATTTATGACAGACTGGCTGATTGCGTGCTTAGTTGGATTAGGAGAACTCTTTTTAAATCCATTGTTTTATTTGTCTCTGATATTATGCTGGTGGATTGGATCTCAACGTGTGAAGCAAGAACGGCGTAATTTTAATACGAAAATTTTGGATAGCTCTCATGAATGGCAGGGCTTGTTGTCTCAGGGGCTTCTATGGGGTCTGATTCTTTCGATTATTACGCTTGGGACAGGGCTGACCATTCCGATAGCAGCTATGATTATTCTAACAGCTGTTACGCTAGTACTGGCGTTGACGTTCCAGTTCCGTTTCTTATCGCCAGCTTACACGCTTTCGTTGACATTTTTTATCGTATTTTCCATTTATCAACAAAACGTGCAGCTTCCGGTATGGAATGAGTATTTTGGACAGCTAGAGAAGGCTATCTATCCAACATTGGCTATTTTGCTTGGGTTTTTGTTAATTGCTGAAGGGTTTATCATTCAGCGAAATGGTGCCAAAATTATGACACCGCAGTTCACTGTTTCTAAGCGGGGACAAACAATTGGATTATATGCATCACGCAGAATTTGGTTGCTTCCGATGTTTGTTTTCATTCCTGGCGGGGAACTTGCTGCACCGTTTACATGGTATCCAATCTTTTCAATTGGTGAAGCACAGATTGCGCCAATTGTCCTTCCGGTCATCATTGGTTTTACCCAAAACGTGCAAGGAATGATTCCAGAACAAGCGGTCAAGGCCCATGGAAAACAAGTTGTCTCTTTAGGTTTCTTTATGACAGTACTTGCACTTCTCAGCTATTGGTATCCAGTGCTCGCGATTGTGACGGCAATCCTTGCGTTATTAGGGCGTGAACTAATCTATTATCTACAGAAAACGGCTGATGACAAACGTCCATTTTACTTCTCGCAAAGTTCAAAGGGTGTCAAGATTCTCGGAGTTATCCCGCACACTCCAGCGGACAAAATGGGTCTTGAAAAAGGAGAAATCATCTCTAAAATTAATGGTGTTGTCGTGAAAACAGAAGCGCAGCTCTACCAAGCTCTGCAAAAAAATCGAGCTCACTGTAAGCTTGAAGTGATTGGGAACAATGGAGAGATGCGTCTTGTACAACGAGCGTTATTTGAAGGAGAGCATTATGAACTTGGGTTGTTGTTTGTTGAAAATCAGCTGAAGGACCTTCAAGTAATGTGACAGTAATGAATATTTTAACGAAAAGGTTGAAATCCTTAATGAAAAAAGCTTTGGACGAGTCAATGTCGTCCAAAGCTTTTTTTAAAATAAATCAAAGTATGCTTTTAGTCCATTTGTGATTCCAGTAGCGGCATCATTTTGAAATTCAGTTGTTGAAATAATTTCTTCTTCATTTGGATTAGAAATGAATCCTAGTTCTACTAAAAGCGATGCGCCGTCATTTGTGCGTACGACTTGGAAGTTCCCTGTTTTTGAGCCGCGATTTTTTAAACCTGTACTTTTAATTAGTTCTTTTTGAACGATTTCAGCTAACTCTTTTTCATTCATATACGTTGTCCAATAGAACGTATCAATGCCGTTGGCTGTCTTGTCGGCGCTTGAGTTATAGTGAATGCTAATGAATACATCTGCATTATTCTTTTTACTAATTTGTACTCGTTCTGATAGAGTTGGGTAGGTATCTCCTGTTCTTGTCATCACGACTTTAGCTCCAGCTGCTTCTAGTTTTGCTTGAACCTTTTTCGCAGTAGCGAGCGTTAAATCTTTTTCTCTATGCTCACTTCCAATAGCACCAGGGTCTTGAGCTCCATGGCCTGGATCAAGCACGATAACTTTGTTCTTTAATCCTTTTGTCCATTTTTTATTAGATACATAGGCAAGAGAAACCCAACCCGTTACATTATTAGAAGTAACGACTTTCCCCCAATCTCCACTTGTTTGTTTTAATGTTAAAGCATCCCCGCGAGAAGCTGTTTCTAAAATGGCGGATGAGGCACTTGCTGATTTACGAACGTTTAACGTTTCCGATATAACATAGCGCATATTGCTGTTTGAAACCGTTTCAGCACTTGCTGTGACTTTTGGTTTTGTTGTAGATAAGTATTTCATCGAAACCCAACCGGTTACGCCGGAAGCCGTTTTAATTTTTGCCCAATCCCCTGATTTTGAGTAGTAAGTGACAGCTGCTCCTTTTTTAATGGCTGTAAGCACTTTAGCTGAAGTATTGCCGGAAGCCCTGACATTTAATGAATTCGCCGTCACGTAATACGTTTTTGTTACGGCAGGCTTTGTTTTCGATAAGTATGTAAGCGAAGCCCAGCCTATCGTTCCTGAGCTTGTTTTTACTTTTGCCCAGTTACCAGACTTTGAGTAATAGGTAACAGCATCGCCCTTTTTAATAGTTTTTAAGATTTTTGCTTTAGTAGTGCCGGATTGGCGAATATTTAACGTATTAGAAGTCACATAATATGTAGTTGTAGAGGCTGTTGTAGCTGCTGCTTTTGTGCTGGAAATATTCTTTTTTGTAACCCAGCCTGTCTTTTTATTCGATGATACATAGACTTGAAGCCAGCTGCCTTTAGTCGCTTTTATTTGCACAGAGGTGCCTTTTTTTAAAGTAGCTAAAGNNAGTAGAGGTTACATATCCTATTTCATTTATGTATGTAGTAGAAATCCAGCCCGTTTTTGAGCCGTATTTAATTTGAGACCAGCTACTTTGTTGTTTCGTAATCGTTACAATCTTCCCTTTTTTCAAAATGCCGATTTTTTTGGAACTAGTCGATGCTTTTTCGCGAACATTGAGAGTGTTTGCAGTAACGATGCCTTCTTTACTCGCCGCAGAAACGAGATGGCTTTCGATGGAAGAAGAGAAGGTGGCGAAAAATACAAAGGCAGCTACGAGTATTGTAATTACTTTACTTTTCATGGAACTTTCCTCCTGTGAGTTTTGATGTGTTAATACGATAATTTCCATAGTTTTAATAGTTTGATTTTCCCTTTTTTAATATTAGAATAGAAAACTATTTCAGTCATTATAGTACATTATACGATGGGTAAATGGTAGGTATTTCAATGGATTTGTGTCGAATTAGGTAATTATAAGTAGTAATTTGGGTAAAAAAGTAATATTTTAAGGGTGGTTTCAATATAATGAAGTAAGACTCATTTTGGCTACTAATGAGGAAAATATCAAAACTAGACATAAGGCATGTTGACAAAAAGACGAAGACACTTTATGGAAAATAACCAGAGTGTTCGCACAGTTGGGAATCGAGGGCCTACGACGTTTAGAGAATTATGATTTTCCGGAAAAAACAGTAACTCCGATGGGGAATAATTCCTGAGTGCGTTATTCATGGGCGAGGCGCAGGTGCACATGGCTATGTCGAGTCATATGGCAAGGTGAGCGACGAGCTAGTTTCTACATATACGACAGCAAAATTGTTTCAAGGGGCTGGGAAACAAGCACCAATATTTGTTCGCTTTTCAACGGTGATTCATGGAACGTATTTACGAGTTTTTGTTAATTAACAGTGTTCTACCACAGAAGCTTTACTTAATAAGTGTATCTTTTATGATTAAACGTTATAATGAATTCATTTAGGAAGCTATTTGTAAAGATTGTCAAAGAGAATGATTTTCACTAAACTAAGAAATAATGCCCTTTATGATAAGGAGATGGACAATATGATTACGAAATTTCTTGCTGCGCTTTTTTTGCCTTGTCTTCTTGTAATGTTATTTACAAGGGTTACGTATAACCATGTTGTAGGCTTAGTTTTAACGGTGGCGTTAATTGCAGCATCTGCATATAAAGGCTATACGCATACATGGCCTCTCATTGTAATCGATGCGTTTTCGTTAACGCTAGGTTTTTATTTATCATCGAAAATGATGAAGAGAACATCGAAAAGCGCCTGAGCAGGTGCTTTTTTAGTTAGGTTAATAGTGTTCACTTTTGGCAAAAATGAGCCAGACATTGTGTGATCAAACATATTGTTTAACAAAGCTTTATTTTAAAAATAAATAAGAATAAATGTTCGCTTTTGTTGGTTTGTAGATGGTCAGTTGTGGTAGAATGTGTATATATGAGATAAAACGGTTACGTAGGAGGCAATGTTAGTGAAGGATGTTTTTGAGTTAGTCTCTAAATATTCTCCTCAAGGAGATCAGCCTGCAGCGATTCAAAAGATTGTGGAGGGCATTAATGAGGGCAAAAGGTATCAAACATTGCTTGGTGCAACGGGAACAGGGAAGACGTTTACGGTATCTAATGTCATTAAAGAAGTGAATAAACCGACACTTGTGATTGCTCATAATAAAACATTGGCAGGGCAGCTTTATAGTGAGTTTAAAGAATTTTTCCCAAACAATGCCGTTGAATATTTTGTTAGTTACTATGATTATTATCAGCCAGAAGCGTATGTGCCTTCGACAGATACATTTATTGAAAAAGATGCGAGTATTAACGACGAGATTGATAAATTGCGGCATTCCGCGACATCATCATTGTTTGAACGGAACGATGTCATTATTATTGCGAGTGTTTCTTGTATTTATGGTTTAGGTTCTCCTGAAGAGTATCGCGAAATGGTCGTATCATTGCGCACAGGAATGGAAATTGATCGAAATGCATTGCTCCATAAGCTTGTCGATATTCAGTATGAACGAAATGATATTCAGTTTACGCGGGGAACGTTTCGGGTACGAGGCGATGTTGTTGAGATTTTTCCGGCTTCACGTGACGAACAGTGTGTTCGAGTGGAGTTTTTTGGTGACGAAATTGATCGGATTCGAGAAGTAGACGCATTAACGGGAGAAATTACAGGGGAACGAGAGCACATCGCTATTTTTCCAGCGTCCCACTTCGTTACTCGTGAAGAAAAGATGCGCATAGCGATTGAGAATATAGAGAAAGAATTAGAAGAGCGTTTGAAGGAGTTACGTGACAATGACCAGTTGCTTGAAGCGCAGCGCCTAGAGCAGAGAACGCGCTACGACTTGGAAATGATGAGGGAAATGGGCTTCTGTTCCGGGATTGAGAATTATTCACGTCATTTAACTCTTCGTCCGGCAGGAGCAACACCTTATACGTTATTGGATTATTTTCCAAAGGATTTTCTGCTTGTTGTCGATGAATCACATGTAACATTGCCGCAAGTTCGCGGGATGTTTAATGGGGACCAAGCACGTAAGCAAGTGTTAGTGGATCATGGATTTCGGTTGCCATCAGCGAAGGACAATCGACCTTTACGTTTTGAAGAGTTTGAAGAGAAAGTGAGTCAGGCTGTTTTTGTTTCAGCGACGCCGGGTCCATTCGAATTGGAGCATACGCCAGAGATGGTCGAACAAATTATTCGTCCTACCGGCCTGCTTGACCCGCTTATTGATGTACGACCAATTGAAGGTCAGATTGACGACTTGATTGATGAAATTCAAGAACGGATTCGGAAGAATGAACGTGTCTTAATTACAACCTTAACGAAAAAGATGTCTGAAGACTTAACCGATTATTTAAAAGAAATCGGCATTAAAGTGCAATATTTACATTCAGAAGTGAAAACATTAGAACGGATTGAAATTATTCGTGAGCTTCGTATGGGTAAATATGATGTGTTAGTCGGGATTAACTTGCTTCGAGAAGGTTTGGACATTCCAGAGGTGTCGTTAGTAGCCATATTAGATGCCGATAAAGAAGGCTTCCTTCGTTCAGAACGGTCGCTCATTCAAACGATTGGGCGAGCAGCACGAAATGCAAACGGGCATGTGATTATGTACGCTGATCGTATGACTAATTCGATGGAGCTAGCCATCGAAGAGACAAAGCGTCGTCGTGAAATTCAAGAACGTTATAACGAAGAACACGGAATTGTCCCACAAACGATTCAAAAAGAAATTCGTGATGTCATTCGCGCAACGCATGTAGCAGAAGAATCGGAAACTTATCAAGAACAACCTGCACCAAACTATGCAAAATTATCGAAGAAAGAGCGCGAAAAAGTAATGCAGCAATTAGAATTAGATATGAAAGAAGCGGCTAAGGCGTTAGACTTTGAACGAGCAGCCGAACTTCGTGATTTATTACTAGAGTTAAAAGCGGAAGGATGACGAGAGTATGGCAATGGATAAAATTGTAATAAAAGGTGCCAGAGCCAATAATTTAAAAAATATTGATGTAACGATTCCGAGAGATCAACTAGTGGTTATTACGGGCTTATCAGGATCTGGTAAGTCGTCCTTAGCTTTTGATACGATTTATGCAGAAGGACAAAGACGTTATGTAGAGTCTCTTTCCGCTTATGCACGCCAGTTTTTAGGGCAAATGGATAAGCCAGATGTCGATTCAATTGAAGGGTTATCACCAGCTATTTCCATTGATCAAAAAACCACCAGTCGAAATCCCCGGTCAACAGTCGGAACAGTAACAGAAATCTATGACTATTTACGACTGTTGTTTGCTAGAGTAGGGCGGCCTACTTGTCCGACTCATCACATTGAAATTAGTTCACAAACAATTGAACAAATGGTCGATCGGATTTTAGAATATCCAGAGCGGACAAAGCTTCAAGTGTTAGCGCCCATCGTTTCTGGACGAAAAGGGATGCACACGAAGCTATTAGAAGATATAAAAAAACAAGGCTATGTTCGCGTACGAATTGATGGAGACATGTATGATTTAAGCGAGGACATTAGTCTTGAAAAAAATAAAAAGCATTCCATTGAAGTGATTGTTGACCGAATTGTCATTAAAGAGGACATTGCGTCGCGTTTAGCCGATTCGCTTGAAAGTGCGCTTAAATTAGGTGACGGAAAGGTCATCATTGATGTGATCGGAGAGGAAGAATTACTGTTTAGTGAGCATCATGCTTGCCCGCATTGTGGTTTTTCGATTGAAGAGCTGGAACCGCGTATGTTTTCATTTAACAGTCCATTTGGGGCTTGTCCTGATTGTGATGGCTTAGGAGCTACATTAGAAGTGGACCGTGACTTAGTCATTCCAAATCCAGAGCTAACTCTGCGTCAACATGCTATTGCGCCTTGGGAGCCAACGAGCTCGCAATATTATCCGCAGCTGCTTGAAGCGGTTGCTAAACATTACAATATCGATTTAGATACTCCGGTCAAAGATATATCAGAAGAACAAATGGAAAAGGTATTAATGGGTTCAGGTTCAGACAAAATCTATTTCCGCTATGAAAATGATTATGGTCGAATGCAAGAAGGGTATATTCAGTTCGAAGGTGTATTGAAAAATATTGCCCGTCGTCATAAGGAAACGAGCTCCGATTATATTCGTGAGCAAATGGAAAAATACATGTCCACACGTGCTTGCTCAAGCTGTAAAGGAAATCGATTGAAGAAAGAAAGCTTGGCGGTTCTTATTCAAGGAAAACATATTAGTGATACAACTTCATTATCCATTGAAGAGTCACTTGAATTCTTTGAGCACTTACAACTTACGGAAAAAGAAGCAGCGATTGCGAAATTAATTTTACGTGAAATTCAAGAACGACTCACCTTCTTAGCGAATGTTGGATTAGATTACTTAACGTTAAGTCGAGCAGCTGGTACATTATCCGGTGGAGAAGCACAGCGAATTCGTTTAGCGACACAAATTGGTTCGCGTCTAACAGGTGTGTTGTATATTTTAGATGAACCGTCAATTGGTTTACATCAACGGGATAATGATCGGTTGATTGCAACGCTAAGAAATATGAAGGAAATTGGAAATACATTGATTGTTGTCGAGCATGATGAAGATACGATGCTTGCTGCCGATTATTTAATTGATGTCGGTCCTGGAGCAGGTACTCATGGCGGGCAAATTGTTTCAGCTGGTAAACCAGAAGAAATTATGAAAGACGAAAATTCCTTAACCGGTCAATATTTATCAGGGAAGAAATTTATTCCGCTTCCTTTAGAACGTCGTAGAAGTGACGGACGTTTTATTGAGGTAAAAGGTGCGAAGGAAAATAATTTGAAAAACGTCAATGTAAAGATTCCGCTTGGGATGTTTGTAGCGGTAACAGGCGTATCTGGCTCCGGAAAAAGTACATTAGTAAATGAAATCGTTCATAAAGAATTAGCGCAAAAATTAAATCGCTCCAAAGTGAAACCTGGTGCATTCCGAGAATTAAAGGGAATCGAACAGTTGGATAAAGTCATTGATATTGATCAATCACCAATCGGTCGAACCCCAAGATCGAATCCAGCCACTTATACAGGCGTATTTGATGATATTCGTGATGTGTTTGCGGCAACGAACGAGGCAAAAATTCGAGGGTATAAAAAAGGGCGCTTTAGTTTCAATGTAAAAGGCGGTCGCTGTGAAGCGTGTCGCGGCGATGGAATTATTAAAATTGAAATGCACTTTTTACCGGATGTGTATGTACCTTGTGAAGTGTGTCATGGGAAACGGTATAATCGTGAAACACTTGAAGTGCGTTATAAGGGAAAAAATATTTCCGATATTTTAAATATGACAGTAGAAGATGCACTTGTCTTTTTTGAAAATATCCCGAAAATTAAACGGAAAATACAAACGCTTTATGATGTAGGGTTAGGTTATCTTAAGCTTGGTCAGCCAGCGACTACTTTATCTGGCGGGGAAGCACAGCGAGTGAAATTAGCATCGGAACTTCACCGTCGTTCAACAGGACGCTCTTTCTATATATTAGATGAGCCAACGACTGGTCTTCATGTAGATGATATTGCTCGTCTTCTTATTGTGCTCCAACGCTTAGTGGAAAATGGTGATACAGTTTTAGTCATCGAGCATAATTTAGATATTATTAAGGCGGCTGATTATTTAATTGATTTAGGTCCTGAAGGCGGCGATAAAGGCGGAACGATTGTTGGCTATGGAACACCGGAAGAAATTTGCCAAATTCCTGAATCGTACACAGGGAAATATTTGCAGCCTATACTTACAAGAGATCGAAGTCGAATGGAAAAGAGAATTGAGGAAAGAGAGCAATTTGTCTGACCACTCCCATGGCTAAAGCCGCTGGGGTTTTTTCTCACAAATATCCCACTTACCAGCTTCCATAAGAAGAGGCAGAGGCGAGACTTGGGTGAGCAACACTTGAGAGAAAAACAGTCTTTCAA
>NZ_JBALMU010000106.1:0-1971 GCF_036962285.1 Bacillus sp. JJ634 | reverse complement strand
AGCCTCTTTTGTATGAAAGCTCGGCTAGATTAACTTCAGCACGTTTTTAATTTTCTCGAACGCCCAATCCAGTTCTTCCTTTGTCACAATAAGCGGCGGCGCAAAGCGAATGACTGTATCATGCGTTTCTTTACAAAGAATTCCTTCTTCTTTTAACTTTTCACAGTAAGGACGAGCTGGTTTGTTTAATTCAATGCCAATAAAAAGTCCTCGGCCTCGTACTTCTTTCACAACTGAACTTTTTATTTTCTTTAACTGGTTTAAAAAGTATTGCCCGAGTTCCAGCGAGCGTTGAGCTAATTGTTCGTCCACTAACACATCGAGTGCCGCTATAGAAACAGCACATGCAAGTGGATTTCCTCCAAATGTAGACCCATGCGAACCAGGGGTAAATACCCTAAGAATCGATTTATTAGCGGCAACACATGAAATTGGGAGTATTCCCCCTCCAAGTGCTTTCCCTAATATATACATATCTGGAGTAACATTCTCCCAATCACAAGCAAACATCTTACCCGTTCTTCCTAAACCAGATTGAATTTCATCTGCAATGAATAAAACCTGTTCCTGCTTGCAATAAGCATAGGCCTCTTTTAAAAATCCCGGTTGTGGAATACGAATCCCTGCTTCTCCTTGAATTGGTTCAAATAAAAAAGCCGCTGTATGTGGTGTGATGGCGGTTTTTAATGCTGATATATCTCCATATGGAATAAGTTTAATTCCCGGAAGCATCGGGCCAAATCCTCGCTTGTATTCCTCTTCAGAAGAAAGCGAAACAGCTGCTAGTGTTCGACCGTGAAAATTACCCATACAAGCAATAATTTCAGCTTGATTAGGCTTCACTCCTTTGACATCGTATGCCCAGCGTCGCGCTGCCTTCATAGCCGTTTCCACTGCTTCGGCACCTGTATTCATCGGTAATATCATTTCTTTATGGGTGAGCTTAGCTACCTTCTCATACCAAGGTCCAAGCTGATCATGATGGAAGGCGCGCGATGTTAACGTAACTTTATCCGCTTGTTTTTTTAACGCTGCAATAATCTTCGGATGGCGATGCCCTTGATTAACAGCTGAATAGGCACTTAACATATCTAGATAACGATTCCCCTCAGGGTCTTTCACCCACACTCCTTCAGCCTCAGAAATCACAATTGGTAAAGGATGATAATTATTGGCACCATATTGATTCGTTTTGGAAATCAACTGCGCTGAATCGTCATGAAGAGACATCCTACAAGCCTCCTTTTAAATGTAGCTTATTAAACAATATTACTGTTTCATGATTAAAAGACGGCATATTGTGGAATAATTTACTTTTGGAGCCTTCTGAAGAAATTTCTCATTGTTTCAGGATTTAGAACTAAAGGAAGCAAAAAATGTTTAATGAATAAGATGATATACCATGACCTATAAAAAAATCGGCTGATTCATCATCAGCCGATTTAAACACATTATTTTTTAATTAAATCTTCGCGTTGAGATTGTTCAATCCACTCTTGAAGCTTGTCTTTTAATGTATTGAATCCTTCAGTAGACTCTGTATAGCTAGTTACAGCTGCTTGACGCTTCTTAGGTGCTGCTTTTCTAGCTGGTGCTGCTGGACGCTCTGGAGCTTCCTCTGTAGCACGGATTGATAAACCAATTTTTCCAGCTTTTTCATCAATTGAAAGAACTTTCACTTGTACTTCATCGCCTACTTTTAAGTGTTCGTTAATATCCTTAACAAACCCGTGAGTAACTTCAGAAATGTGAACTAATCCTTGAGTTGATTCATCAAGTGCAACAAACGCACCGTATGCTTGAATTCCTGTAACTTTTCCTGTAACAACTGCACCGATTTCGAATTTTTGTGTCATGGTAACACTCCTATTTACGATATATTTTTTCATCTATTTCACGCAATATAAAACTATATCATATAATTGTAAAATAATCAAAAATCAATGATAGCTCAAACTTATATTTATCCTT